>DATGFU010000608.1:0-26145 GCA_035308865.1 Allostellaceae bacterium
TTACCACCATGCTGACTCCGGTTGCGACACGTGTGCCCGCGGAAAACGTCATCCCAGCGCGGCAGGGAGGCGGCGGCCATGGCGCGAGAATGGCGTGCACTCACTTCCCCGGGCCGAAGGGCAGCGTCCAGACCGGCGGCGGCGGGCGCTGCGGCCGCGCCGAATGGCCGAAATTGCTGCCCAGCCGCTCCGCAGCGCCGAACTGGTCGTAGAGGCCCAGCTCGGCGGGCGGCGCCTCGGCGACCGAGCCGGAGCTGCCGTAAAGCTCGGCCACCTGGGCCTGGCGGGCCTTGCTCAGCGCCCGCAAGGATAGGTTGAGGCAGTCGAGTCGGCCGATCCAGCCGTTCTCGGTGCCGACCTCGATGCACGACCGGTCGGCGGACGTGCCGCCGGTCTCGTCCGCACGCACGGCGGCAGGCCAAGCTGCGGTCACGGCGACGGCACAGGCGGCGAGGGGCGCGCAATAACGGAATGCGGTGGAGGCTATCATCGGCGGGGTCGGCCGTCCCGGTTCGACAAGAGCGCGAGCATACAGCCGGCCGGGCGCCGAGTGCCAGCGGCAACTCGGCGCGCGAACGGATTTTGCCGTGGCAGATCTGAGGGGTGAAGTAGAAGTGGAAGTTGCGATGTCGCAAATCATGACAAAGTGGTGACAGTACAAATACAATATGGCTACAGTTCATCGGCCATGCAGAAATGTGGTCAGCATGTCACTAATATGTCTCGCAAAGTTTATTTTGACCGCCCGGTCACGTGTGCTATCCGGGTAGGCGGTTGGGTTTAGCGACCGGTTCCGATTCAAATTAGGGCAGCCGACGGCAGTATTCGTCGGGTGCGCGTTGCCATGTTTTGACGCATTGCCGATCCCCTTCTTCCCCCCAAGCGGAGAGCAGAATGACTCGAACTTCTCGCAACGCGACGCTGGCGATGTTGTCCGTCGCCGGCTTCGCGCTCGGCGCGCCCGGCGCGCTGGCACAGACCACACCGAATCCAATCTACGGCGGCGGCGGCACCCTGTCCGAGCCGACGCTCCGGCTCTGGGCGGATTGCGGCGCGACGCCGCTCGTCAACGATCCGGGCAAGTACCCGGCCAGCGCGAACTTCGCGACGAACTGCACCGGCACCTTCACCGGCGTCGGCGGCGGCGCGGCGTTCAAATACTACCTGACCGCGACGGGCAGCGGCGCCGGGCTTCTCGCTCTGCTCACCGAGACGCCGACGGTCGTGGGGTCGACCACCGGCAACGGTCCGGCCGGCCAGGGCACGGCGAATGGCGGCAAGGGCAACTGGACCGCCGCCGCCAGCGCCTTCAACTCGGCGACCGATGGTGAAACGCTGCCGCCGGGCTACACCAGCAGCGCCACCAGCGGGCCGAACATCCCGTACTACCTATTCTGGGATATGACCGACAGCGACGCGCCGATCAACTCGCCCTCGCCGACGGGTGACGGGAACACTGTGGGCTTCGACTACAATGTCGGCGGACTGGGGCCGAACGGGTTCAATACGAAGCAAAACCGAGGCAACGCATGGGCCCTTCCGGTCGCCGCGACGCCGGTGACCATTCCCTACAATCCGACGAACATGAACTTCGTCCTCCTGCCGGGCGCGCCCGACAAGGAAGACCACAAGCTGCAGCTGTCCAGGGACGCGATCTGTTTCATCTATACCAAGGCCGACGCGAACGGTCAGGTCGTTCCGGGCAACTACGACTGGAGCAATCCGATCTTTGTGTCGAATACGTTTGGCCAGACGTTCCAGGGCAACGCAATTCAATCCACGACGACCACCGAGGATTTGCCGGTCCCCACGGGCACGTCGCCGCCGCCGGCCTCTGTTACTCTGACAAGCATCACGGGGATCGAGGTCGGGGAGACCATCACGGGTCCTGCGGGGATTGCGTCCGGCACGACCGTGGCGTCGATCACGCCGGGTGTCGCGCCCGCGGGAACGATCACCTTGAGCCTGCAGCCGACTGCCGACGTTCCGAATGGCTCCACGCTCAAGTTCCAGGTGCTGAACCCGAGCAACCAGCTGCCCGAGCCGAACCCGCTGCCGCTGAACTCGGTCTACAGCTACAACGCACACACCGGCGTCTACACGGTCAGCGCGACCTACTCGATCACCGGCGGCACGCAGCCAATCGTCCCCTTCGCCCGCTCGGACGACAGCGGAACAACCTATCTGTTCACGCTGTGGCTCAGCCAGAACTGCGCGGCCTTCAACGACACGACCCTCGGGAACGCCAAGGGCCTCGGCGCGCAGCCCGGTCAGACCTTCCCGGCGAATTCGGCCTTTGGTAGCCAGGTGCCGCAGACGACGATCACATGGCCGAGCTGGGTCTATCAAAGCTACAACACCAACGGCACGATCCCGACCAGCCAATCCGGCGGCGGCAAGGCGACCAGCGGATCGGGTGGCGTCGAGGCCGCGGTGCAAGCGACACCGGGCGGTGTTGCCTATGTCTCGCCGACCGTCGACGAGCCTGTGGTGGCAAGCACGGTGCCGACGGCCTATGTCGAGAACGGCTACGGCGGCGCGAGCACCACTGGAAAGCTCAAGCACCAGTATGTCGAGCCCACCTTTGCGACCGTTGAATCGGCGATTACCAAGGTTGCCCCGCCGGTCTGGCCGTCCCATAGCCCTGCGGGCGCCCAGAACCCGAAAAACCCGGCCTGCGGCATCAAGAATCCTTGCGGCGGTACGGGCCAACCTCCGACGACGCTGGGCGGCGTGGCGGCGGCCAGCTGGGGCTCGGGTCTCAACAAGAGCTTCTTCCACGCCTCCAACGTGGGCGCATACGCCATCACCGGGCTTACCTACGTGATGGGCTATCAGTGTTACGAGCACGACACCGGGAACGACCCGTACACCGGCGTGCTGGACTTCGTCTCCTATTACACGAATGCCGGCGCCGGCAATAACACGGACGCCGACAACCTGATGCTGTCGCAAGGCCTTGTGCCGATCGACTTCGACAGCGCCGTCAATGCCAACCAGTCCAAGGACGCCGCGGGCAATTCGCGGACCTTCACCCAGGCTGTCTACGACACGGTGGCGCCGGCCCAGTATCCGCCGCCGGCTCCCGGCGTGAATGCGACACTTCCCGGCGATCCGGCGACGATGATGATCCCGGTGACGAACACCGAGAGCTTCCCGAACAGCCCGACCACGGGTCATCCGCTGGCCGGGCCCTACCAGTGCCCGGAATATTCGACCGACAGCGGTCACGAATAAGCCCGCCTTCGCCCGCCGCTCTGGCGACGGGTGCATGACCGGCCGCCCGGCTCCCGCAAGGGACCGGGCGGTCCTTTCATCTGGTTGTCGCATCTGAATGCGATGGTTATGGCGTATGCAGAGAACGCGCTCCTTTCATAGGCCTCAATGCCGGCCGGCAATCACGGCCGATCATCGGCGATGGTTGCTCGCTGGCACGAGCGCCATGGCGCTCTGCGCCGCGGCAGGCAATGCCAGTGGCGCCCAGTTCGGCAGTCCGGACTACTTCAACCAGCTTTCGAACCGGCAGGGCACCGCCAGCGGCGCGGCCACCCAGGCTCAGACGCTGCCGATGTCTTCGCTGGCGCAGCAGATCGCGAAGCGGTCCGCCGCCGATCTTGCCCAGGCGGCCCGGGCTATTGCCGCGGCCCAGGCGGCGCAGGCCGCAGCACGGAGCGTCGCGGCCAGCCAAGCTCCTCCGGTTCCCGACGGGTTGGTCCCCGGCGGGCTCCAGGTCGACCCCGGCATCGGCACCGACCCGTCGCTTTGGCAGAACGCACTGAAGCCGGTCGTCACCAAGACCGGCGGCAACACGACCGTCACCATCGACCAGACCGACGCAAAGGCGATCCTGACCTGGGTCAGCTTCAACGTCGGCCAGCACACGACGGTCTTCTTTAATCAGGTCGGCGGCACCGACGCGGCCGGCAACAATCTCTGGGTCGCGCTCAACCGCATTGAGGATCCGTCGGGCGTGCCGAGCGAGATCCTGGGCTCGATCAAGGCCCAGGGCTCGGTCTACCTGATCGACCGCAACGGCATCATCTTTGGCGGCACCAGCCAGGTCGACGTCCACGGCCTGGTCGCGACCTCGCTCGATATCGGCGAGCTCGGCCAGTCCACGGACCAGCGGAACGAGCAGTTCCTCCACAACGGGCTGAATATCGATATCGGCGGCAGCCTGACGGCGCTCAACAACCAGAATGTCGCCTTCTCGACGACCACCGACCCGCTCGACGCCAGCCAGAACGAGGGCGCGGTCACGGTGGCTGCGGGCGCGCAGATCACAACCTCAATCCAGGGTTCCGACAATCCGGGATCGGTGATGCTGCTGGCGCCCAAGGTTTCCAATGCCGGCACGATCGAGTCGCCGGCGGGCCAGGTCATCCTCGGCGCCGGGCGCGTTTTCGCCTTTCTTGAGAACACCCAGGTTGGCGGGACCTCGCACTACCTGGGACTGGTGGTTCAATCCGAGCCGTCGCTGCTGCTGCAGGCGAGCCCCTACGGCACGCCGCCGCTGCCGGATTACCTGCCAGGCATGGCGGTGGAGAATTCGGGCCTCATCGACACCAACCGCGGCAACATCACGCTGCAGGGTACCACGGTCGAGAATGACGGCGTGCTCGCGGCGACCACCAGCATTACCCGGAACGGTTCGATCGTCGTCCAGGGCGTCACCGACGTCACGTTCGGGCCCAACGCATCGGCCTCCATCCTACCGGATCCGACGGCGGCGGCGAGCGAATCGATCCCGCAAGGACAGGTCTCGGCGACCACCTTTCCGGCGCCTTATGTCCAGATCCAGGCGACCGAGATCCAGACCGGCTCCTCGAGCGAGGCGGTCATCGGCGTGGGAACGCTGACCTTCGACAGCGGCGCCTCGGTCGTCGCGCCCGGGGCCACGGTCGGACTGTTCGGCGGCCAGACCGTCTATCTCAGCCAGGACACCCTGATCGACGTGGCCGGCCTTACCTCGGCCGTTTTGCCGATGTCGGCGAATTTCGTCACCTTCGAGCCGCGCGGCCCGGAATTCGCAGACTCGCCGCTCCAACGCAACGGCCCCCTGCGCGGGACCTCGCTCATCTTCGACATCCGGGAATCCGGCATCTCGCCGGACGGACTCTCGTGGGTCGGCACGCCGCTGGCCGACGCCGCCGGCTATGTCGCGAACATCCCCGAAGGGATCGGCCAGCTCCTCGCCAAGGGCGGCACCGTCAGCATCTCCACCGCGCTCGGCGCCAACCCGCAGAACTATTCGAAGATCGTGCTGCAGCCGGGCTCGACGATCGATGTCTCCGGCGGGTTCGTCACCTACCAGGGCGGCGCGGTCGCGACGACGCGGCTGCTGGGGGCGGACGGGGCGGTCTATGCCATGGCCGACGCCGATCCGAACCTTCCCTATCTCGGCATCGCCGGCACCTTCACCGACAACCATCCGCGCTGGGCCGTCTCGCAGACCTACGGCAGTCCGCTGATCGAGGGTTCCCCCTCGACCTTCCAGCCGGGCTACATCGAGGGCCACGATGCCGGCGGCGTCGAGCTGAGGGCCGACGCGATCGTCGAGGCCGGCACCTTGCTGGGCCAGGTCGCGGCCGGACCGCATCAGCTGGCGGACGGCCAGATCGGAACCGCGTCCAGCACGATCCCCGGCGATACGCGGCACCTCCAGGCCAACGCCCAGCAGCTGCCGAGCGCCGGATATCTGATCCTCGATCCCAGCTCCATCGCGGATTCCTCGATCGGCGTGCTGGTGGACGGCGTTTCCGTCGTTCCCGCCTTCGTGCTGATCCGGCCCGATCCGGTGGTCGTGCCGGCCGGCCTTGGCCCCAACACGCCGCTGCCGGCGAACTTCGTCATATCGAACCCGGCGGATCCCTTCAGCGGCCTCAACCCTGCCGATCTCGCCGACACGCTCGTCCTGTCGTCGTCGCTGCTCGATGCCGGCGGATTTGCCGAAATCACCATTCCCGGAACGACCCGCGAGACTGCTGGCGCAACGCTCACCGTCGCCGACGGCGGCAGCATCTCGATCTCGGGCCTTGCGATCGACATCCGCGGCGCGTTCGTCGCGCGGGCGGGCAGCATATCGCTGGTGTCGAACGGCGGCGGCTTCCTCGCTCAGGCACCGGGCACGCCGTCCATCACCATCGACGCCGGGGCGATCCTGGACGTCAGCGGCCGGTGGGTGAACGACACCGGGCTGACCGAGGCGCTGACCGGGCCGGGATACATCAACGGCGGCTCGATCGGCCTTCTGTCGGATGCCCGCTCCAAGCGCTCGGTCGGGGGCAGCTTCGTCGACACGACCGGCAGCATCGTCGTCGATCCGGCGGCGCTGCTGGACGTTTCCAGCGGCGGCTATGTCGAGCCGAGCGGCAAGCTGATGACCAGCGGCGGCGTGGTCGCCGGGGCCGGCGGGAATATCTCGCTGGAAACCTATCTCGGCGGCTTCTCGGTGACCGGTTCGTCCGGCGCCTTCTTCCCGGCCAGCCCCGATCTCGTCGCCAGCGTCTCGGTCGACCCGGCGCAATCGATCCGCGCCTTCGGCTTCGCGACCGGCGGCACGTTCACGCTCTTGGTCGGACCGAGCGTGGATATCACCAATGCGGTCGACACGCTCACGACCGCAACCGACGGCACGCTGCTCATTCCGAGCGCGATGTTCGGCACCAACAATCCGTTTGGCGCCTTCGACATCGGCTCGGACGGCGGTTCGGTCATCGTGGTCGCCGGCACCCACGTCGTGCTGCGGCAGTCGAACTATCAGGCCGGGCCGCGCAGCTACGTGCTGCCGACCGACGGCGACGGGTTCGGACTCACCGTGGCCGGCGAGACGATCGCGCCGATCGGCCTGACGCCGCAGTTCCAGCGCCGCCCCGTGGATCTGACCCTGTCGCCGGGCAATGGTGACGTCAGCGGCTTCCCCAACGCGGCGAGCGATGTCGGCCGGGTGGTCGTCCAGAAGGGAGCCTCGATCGTCAGCGCGCCGAACGGCGCGGGCGGTGCCGAGATCTCGCTGGTCGGCACCTATCAGGTCGACGTGCTGGGCCGCATCACCGCGCCGGGCGGCACGGTGACGCTCGACGCGACCGGCTCCGTGGTTCCGGGCGGGCTGGCGGAGCTCGGCGGCGCGTCGGTGGCGAACGGTGCCGTCTTTCTCGGCCCGAGCGGCGAGATCGATGTTGCCGGCGAGGCGGTGATCGACACGACCAACGCGCTCTACCGCTCCGGCGCGGTTCTGGGCGGCGGCAGCGTGACGCTGGAGGCGACGGCGGCGAGCGACAAGAACGGCAGCATCGGCTACGTCGCGACCGCCGCCGGCTCTGAGATCGATCTCGACGGCGCCAGCACCTCGCTGCAGTACCCGCTCGGCGGCGGACCGCTCGCGCTGGCCACGGCGACGGTCTCCAGCGACGCCGGGGGACTCACGATCGACGCGACGGGCGCCGTCCTGACCGGGCAGGTGCAGGCGAACGGCGGCGGCCCGGGCGCGGCGAACGGCGTGCTGACGTTCACCGCCAATGTCGCGGCGACGGTCGAGATCATCCAGGGCAAGCGGACGCTGCCGGAAGGGTTCACGCCCGGAGAGGTGCTGACACAACTCTCCGGCGGCAAGGGCACGCAGCATTTCATCAAGCTCTCCGCCGACCTGCTCGACGCGAGCGCCTTCGACGACATCAATTTCGGCGAGATCCCCGCCACCGATCCGGCCGCGGCGAGCGGTATCCAGCGGGTGGAGTTCATCGGCGATATCGATCTCGCGGCGCAGCGGGCGATGCGCTTCTATGCGCCGATCGAGGTGCTCGCGAGCGGCAAGGACGCCAGCCCCGACGCCACCGTATCGGCGCCCTACCTGCTGCTTGCGAGCACGTTCAACAACCAGACGGCCGCCACGGAGAAGGGGATCGGGACCTTCAGCGCGGCCGGCGACGTCATCGTCCTGCAGCGCGGGCTGGTCGATGCGGGTCTCGTGGTCATCAACAGCGCCGGCGATGTGGTGGTCGAGGGGCTGCTGAATACGCGGGCGGCCGGAGTCGTGGTCGCCTCGAGCGGCGGGCTCATCGCGAGCGGCGATCTCGTGGTCGACGCCGCTCGGGTCTACCCGGCCGGCGGCAACCAGGGCGTTCTGCAGGCGCTAGGCTTCGAGAACGGCACCGCGGGGACATCGAAGCTGGTGATCCTGTCCGACAGCGCCGCTTCGACGCCGTTCTCGGCCGGCGGAGCCCTCTATCTCCTGGCCGACGATATCGTGCAGGACGGCACGGTGTGGGCGCCGGGCGGACAGATCGTCCTCGCCAACAGCGCGACCCCGGCCGAATTCGCCTTCCTCGGCACGACCGCGGCGCCGCCGACCCTGGTGGACGCGCAGTCGGTGAAGTTCGGTCCGGGCAGCCTGACGTCGGTGTCGCTCGGCGGGCTCGACCTCCCCTATGGCGGCACGGTCGACGGCAGCGCCTGGTACTACGCCGATCCGCTGCGTGAGAACGCGCCGCTGACCTCGACACCGGCGAAGCAGATCTCGGTCGAGGCGGGCGCGATCAACCTGGAGTCGGGTGCCACGATCGACCTGTCGGGCGGCGGCGACCTCTATGCCAGCGAGTTCGTGCCGGGCAACGGCGGCACGCGCGACGTGCTGTCCACGCTGAACGCCTACGGTTCGACGCCCTTCAATCCGGGATTAGCCGGCAACGTCGCGTCCGACAACCCCGTGGCCCAGGTCTATGCGATCCTGCCCAACTATGGATCGGGCGCCGCGCCCAGCGACATCGATTTCTCGACCGCCACCGGACTGGGGCTGCAGGGCACCGCGCCGGGGTTCAGCGTCTATCTCTCCGGGATCGCCGGGCTCAAGGCGGGCACCTACACGCTGCTGCCCGCTGCCTATGCGACGCTGCCCGGCGCCTACCGCGTGGTGGTCACCGGGCAGGCCGGCTTCCTGCCGGGCCAGAACGAGGTCCTGCCGGACGGGTCCTATCTCATGTCCGGCGAGCTCGCGACGCCGATGGCCGGCGAACAGTCCTCTGTGCCCCTGGCCTTCATGGTCCAGTCGAGCGCGGTCTGGCGCCAGTATTCGGAGATCGATCAGACCGGCGCCAATTCCTTCTTCGCCAGCCACGCCATCGGGTCGACCGTGCGGCTGCCCGAAGACGCCGGCCACCTCGTGCTGGCGGCGACGCAATCGATCAACCTCGCCGGAACGCTCGACAGTTCGGCGCCGGCGGGAGCCCTCAGCTCCGAGGTCGACATCTCGGCGGCGGACATCGAAGTGGTGGATCCGGGCCAGGCGGCCCGTGCCGGCTATGTCGCTCTCAACGCCGACCAGCTGAGCGGTCTCGACGCCGGCAGCCTGCTGATCGGCGGCTCGCGCGTGGGGGGGCTCGACGGCGACGTGATCACGGCGACCGCCAACAGCATCGTCGTCGCGAACGACGCCGCGCACCCGCTGGCCGGCCCCGAGATCCTGCTGGTGACGACCGGCGTGGCCGGGGCCACCGATTCCGACTCGAAGACCGGGCTGCTCGTCGAAGCCGGCGCGGTCGTCGAGGCGCGGGGAAGCGCGTCCGGCGTGACGCCGACGGATTTCGTCATCGGCAGCCTGCCTGCAGCTGCCGGGACGACGGGCGTTGCCGGCGACGGCGCCTTCCTGGCCGTTGGCATTGGCGGCGCCTTCGTGGTCGACCGGGTCAACGTGCCGGGCCAGACCGGGAGCAGCTTCGCGGGGCCGCCGGGCGGGCAACTGACCATCGACGACGGCGCCGAAATTGCCGGCAATGCGGTGATGCTCAACACCGCCAATGCCGGTTCGATCGCCGATACGGCCCATATCGAAGGAAGCTACGTCACGCTCGCCGCGGAGGCGCTCAGCTTCGGCGCGGCACCGATAGGGACGCCGGGCTTCGTGCTGTCGGCGGGCAATCTCGCCGCCTTCTCCGGCGCGCGCACGCTCGAGCTCGAGAGCTATACCGGGATCACCTTCTACGGTCCGGTCACGCTCGACCTCGCCGCGCCGGGCGCGACCCTGGTGCTCAATGCGGGCGGCCTTACCGCGACGGGCGACAATGTCGATATCGGCGCCGCCACGGTGCTGCTCGAAAATAGCCTCGGCGTCGCCTTCACCGGCGGAGCCGGAGGCAGCGCGCTTACCATCTCCGGCGGCACGATCGAGCTGGGCAACGGCACGCTCGGCCTGGCCGGTATCGGGGAGGTGCAGCTGCAGGCCCGCGTGCAGGTCGAAGGCGTCGGAACGGGGCGTTTCGACGCCGGCGCTGCGACCGTGACGGTGACCGCGCCGCTCGTTCTGGCCGGGGTGGGTTCGAGCGAAACGCTCGCGACGACGGGCGCCGTCACGCTCGCCGCGGTGGGCTCCGCGGCACTGCCGGATTCCGGCTCTGCCCTCGGCGGCTCGCTGACCATCGACGGCGCCACCGTCGCAGTGGACACCACTGTCGATGCCGCTTCCGGGACGATCCGCCTGGAGGCGAGCGCCGGCGACTTGACTCTCCAGTCCGGGGCTCGGCTGATCGCCAACGGCTATGCGCGCTCCTTCTTCGATGTCACGCGCTACGCCGCCGGCGGGACGATCGATCTGGTCTCGGACACGGGCAACGTGGTTGCGGCGGCCGGTTCCGAGATCTCGGTGGCCGGCGCGTCGGGCGGCGGCGATGCCGGCACGCTCGACATCGAGGCCCCCTCGGGCGCGGCGCAGCTCGGCGGAACGTTGCTCGGCACATCATCGGACGGGCTGGGCGGGTCGTTGATCATGCGGCAGCAGGCCGGCGCGACACTCGACACGCTTGCCGCCGCGCTGAGCGCCGGGGGATTCCGCAACACCGTGTCGGTCGAGACCGCAACGGGAGACTTGGCGCTCTCCGGCGTGCTGACGGCCTACGATGTGACGCTGATAGCTGATGCGGGTGCGGTCACCATCGCCTCGACCGGCGAGATCGACGCGTCCGGCGACCGCGGCGGCACGATCCGGCTCTACGGCGATACCGGCGTCGATGTCGAAGGCAAGCTCCTCGCGGAAGGCTCGGATCCGCACCGGGCCGGCGGCACCGTCCTGCTCGGCACCGGGGGGGTCTTCGCCGGTACCTACAACGCGACCTATGGCTACGAGAACGACAGCAGCGCCGGCCCTCTGACGATCGGCCCGCAGGCCGTCATCAACGTGTCCGGCGGGACGATCGACGGGCTTGCGGGCGGCATCGTCGACATCCGCGTGCCGTTGCTGCAGGACGGCACGATCGATCTCAACGTGCCGGCAGGCGCCCAGATCACCGGTGCGCACGATTTGATCGTCGAGGCCTACGCCACCTGGAAGACCAGCGACGCGACCAGCGGCGCGCTGCATTTCGACGGCATCGTCGATCCGGCCGGCTGGTACGGCGACAACGGCCAGCTGCTCGCCGGCTTCACCCAGACCGGCACGACGATCGCCGCCGGCGGGACGCTCCAGCCGGGCCAGTATTTCACGCCGAATAGTCCGAACATGGACCATGTCCTGTTCTATCAGCAGACGCTGATGGGGTTCGTACAGGGGTTCGCGCCGACGCCGACGGGATCGACCGCCGGGCTCGCCAACGCCGAGTACCAGCCGGGCATCGATCTGGAAAACGGTACCAGCGCGGTCGAGAACGGCAACATCACCATCGCCAGCAACTGGAATCTCGGTGCAGGCGGCTATGACCAGAGCGGCAACCTGACGCTTTTCTACCGGACCGCGGCCGGGCAGCCCGGCGATCTCACGCTGCGCGCGGCGAACAACGTCATCGTCGACGCCACCATCTCGGACGGGTTCTTCCAGCCGCTCAACTTCCTCGATCCGCGCTATCTGAGCGCGCTGCGGACGATCTATCTGCCGCTCGCGCCCAGCGGCAACAGCACTCAGGGCTTCTACGTCGAGCCGCTGCAGGCGCCGGCGGCGCCCTACGATACGACGGACACGACCTACAGCGGGTTCGTCTCGCTTTACTACGCGACCTATCGGTCCGGCTATGCCCAGACTTGGGCAGCCTACGACGCGCTGTCCCAGCAGCTCTATTTCGTCAACGGCCAGCTTCAGCCGGTGCCGACCGGAGCGGCCGTGCCGGTGCCGCCGGCGGCGCCCAATTATCTCAGTCCGGCGACCTACGGCGCGGCGAGCGTCTCGTATACCGCCTATGCCGCATATTATGCGGGCGTCTACGCGCAGGCTTATGGCGCCTATCTGGGCGCGCTCGGCAATCTCTGCACGTCCTGCGCGGTACCGCTTCCGCCGGCCATTCTCCAGCCGCCGCCAGCTTACGGCGCGACCATGGCGAACCAGACCGGGGTGTTCTCGGTCGCAAGCTCGCTCGCCGGGCAGTACGGCGCCAATGGACCGGCCGACAATCCCACCGGCGCCGACCCGAACCCGGTGATGTCGGCGGATCTGTTCCCGCTTGCCGCAGGCGGCGGATTCTACCGCTCGTGGTCCTATACGATCGTCGGCGGTGCAGATACCAGCAGCGCCGACCCGCTGGCGCTTCTGCCGGCGAGCCAGTTCGCTCCCGGCAGCGGCAGCGTCACGCTCAACGGCCATAACACCTTCAACTCGAGCTTGAGCCCGGTGACGGGGCTGGTGCCGGTGATCATCCGCACCGGGACGGGGTCGATCGATATCGCCGCCGGCTACAACTTCTCGCTGAGCGATCCGCTTGCACCGGGGACGGTCTACACCGCGGGCCACCCCAGCGATCCGCTCCCGAGTCCGGGCTATGTCGCGGTCAACGGCGGCTCGGCGCTGAACGGGCCGAATTCCATTGCCGCCAACACGACCTCGGAAAACAGCCAGGGGACGCTCGGCAGCGGCGCGGGCGCCACGGAGATCGCCGATCCGACCGGCTTCGACGCCCCGGATTTCGGGGACTCCTTCGTGCTGACCGCACCGACGCTGTTCGCCGTGACCACGCCCGCCTACTCGGAAGGCGGCGGGCACGTCGCGATCACCGCGCAGAACGATATCACCGGTATCCAGAACATCCCGGCGACCTCGACCTATACGCTGAGCTCGGCCGGCTACCTGACGCAGTTCTGGACCGCTTGGCTGTTCACCCGCTCGGTCGCGGTGCCGGCGCTCGACGGATCGCAGAACAATTTCGATGCCGGACAGGGCGTCTACAACCCGAACGCCCCGCACCACGGCGCGACCTTCAACGATCTCAACGACGGCCAGACGACTTGGTGGATCAATTTCGGCAGCTTCGACCAGGGCGTGGCCGCGCTGGGCGGTGGCGACGTGACGATCACCGCGGGCCGCAACATCGTCGATTTCTCGGCCTCGACGGCCTCTTCCGGCCGGGTCAGCGGCGGGCTGAGCGCGACCGCGTTGCCGGCGCTGCACCTTTCGGGCGGCGGCGATCTGACCGTGACGGCCGGCGGCAATATCGTCAGCGGCTCGTATTACGCAGCCCTCGGCGTGGGCAAGATCACCGCCGGCGGCTCGATCGAGGCTGATCCAAGCTGGAGCTACACCTACGCCGATACGCTGGCGGTGAATGCGGCGCAGATCAGCGTGTTCCCCGCCACGATCATCGCCGTCGGCGACGCGCAAATCTCGGTAGCCGCCAAGGGCTCCATCAATATCGGCGACATCGTCAACCCGACCGAGATCAAGAGCGGCATCACGCTGACCGTCGGCGACGATTACATCGCCGATCACGGCGGCGCATCTTCGCTGGCGCTGGCGACCGGGACCTGGACGTTCCAGGAGGGGCAGTTCAACACGATGAGCCCGGACTCGGCCGTTTCGGTCGAATCCGTGGGCGGCCAGATCGCATTCGAGACCCTGCCGCAGCAATCCACCGACAACCGCAACCGCCTCTACGTCATCAGCCAGCGTCTGCTGCCGGCAGGCCTCGATCTGGCGGCGCTGAGCGGCAGCATCTCCGTCCTCTCGAACTTCAATCTCGTGAATTCGGGGAGCGGCGTGCTCGACATCCTGGCCGAGCAGAACGTCCGCTTCGCCAATCTCGACGATTCGAGCGGGCTGGGCGCGACCGAGACGATTCCGAGCCTCGCCTCTTCGGCGGCCGCTGGGATCGCCACCTACCAGACCCAACGGACCCAGACGATTGCGACCCGCAACCCCATCCCGGGCCTCGTCGATACGCAGTTCGACCCGGAAAACCCGGCGGCCGGCTTCGACACGGCGGTTGCGGGTTATGCGGTGCTCCATACGCCGGGCGAGAGCCTGTCGCACGTCTATGCGGCCACGGGCGACGTCACCAACGGGCCGGTCCCGGACGCGTCCGGTGCCGTCGCCGCGACGACGCTGCCCATGCCGCTGCTCACCGACGAGCCGATCGACATCCAGGCCGGCCGCGACATCCTCAACTTGCAGCTCTACGCGGAAAACATCGGGCCGGCCGACGTCTCGACGGTCAGCGCCGGCCGCGACATCCTCTATGACCTGCCGTCGAGCAACGAGCTGCTGACCAAGGGTTCGAACGGCGCCAACCTCATCGAGCTGGCAGGACCGGGCTCGCTGGTGGTCAGCGCCGGGCGGAATCTCGGACCATTCCCCAACGACTTCAACGTCGGCCCGTCGGGGATCGAGACTACCGGTGACGTGGCCTGGATCACCGGCTACCAGGATCCGCTGCTCTCGGCGAAGGGCGCCTCGGTCTATGCCTTCGCCGGTGTCGGGCCCGGCATCGACTACCAGGCGGTGATCCAGGACTACATCTCGCCGGATTCCATCGGGCTAGTGCCGCACAATTACCTGCCGGAGCTGGTCGCCTATCTGGGCCAGACCTTCGGCGAGACCGGACTGACCGAGGCGCAGGCCTGGAGGAAATTCCAGTCACTGACGCCCGACCAGCAGGATGCCTTCGCCGACGTCGTGTTCTTCGACGAGCTCGAGGCGACACAGCAGAACGCCGCGACGCCGACCTACAGCCGCGGCTATCGCATGGTGAACACGATGTTCCCGGGCTCTGATGGCTATACCCAGAACGACCTCACGGGCGGGGCGAACGGCTCCAACGCGCCGATCCACACCGGCACGCTCGACCTGCGCAGCGCCACCATCCAGACCCGGCACGGCGGCAACATCTCGGTCTTCGCGCCGGGCGGCGACGTGCTGCTCGGCAGCTCGGCTGCCCGCGCCGTCTACAACCAGCCGGGCACGACCGGCATCCTGACCTTCCAGGGCGGCTCGATCAGCCTCTTCTCCGACCAGAGCATCATTGTGAACCAGAGCCGCATCCTCACCGAGGAGGGCGGCGACGTGCTGGTCTGGAGCTCCAACGGCAACATTCTGGCCGGCATCGGGGCCAAGACCTCGGCCGAATTCCCGCCCTACACGGTGCTCTACGACGCCGACGCGATCGAGCAGCTCGATCCGGGCGGCTTGGTCACCGGCGCCGGTATCGGTGCGCTGGTCACGTTGCCTGGGCAGGATCCGGATCTCAGCAACGCCTTCCTGTTCGCGCCGCGCGGCACCGTGGACGCCGGCGACGCAGGCATCCGGGTCGCCGGCAACCTCGTGGTCGCAGCGCTCCATGTCGCGAATGCGAGCAACATCCAGGTCGGCGGTACCGCGGTCGGCGTGCCGACGGCACCCAGCGTCAATGTCGGCGCGCTCGCCTCGGCCGGCGCGGTCGCCGCCAATGCCGGCCGGGATACCGAAGGCTTCGGCGGCGGCGGGGGCGGGCAGGGGCAGCAGGCACCGTCGATCATCATCATCGACGTGCTGGGTTTCGGTGGGGAGTAGGGCGGTCTAAGCAGCGCCTCGCCGATCGTGACGCGCATCGTCATCGCGAAGAGCAGAGCGACGACGTCCGGCTCTACGGCAGTCCGTCGATCGTCCCGTTGACCACGAGGTGGTAGGGCTGCCGCGCCAGCTTGCCCGCGGGCTTCTCGCTGACGCACAGGAGGACGCGGTCCGTGCGGTGGAGCGGCGGCGCGTCGCTCCACAGCAGCAGCTGGCCGCCGCCGCTCCGCAGGCCGAGCGGCGATCGCGTGAATTTGATGAGCGCAGCGTTCTCGGGAAGGTTCGACAGATCCTCCGCCCACCATGTGCCCGCGCGCGCGGTGGCGGTCATGCGGTCGGCGGGAAGCACGGCCATCGCTTCGAAGCGCCCGCCGGCGGGGCTCTTCTGAAGCAGGAAGTTCCGCCCCAGGTCGAGGGCGTAGGGCGTGAGCCCGGCGCCGCATGACGGCGGTTCAACCGCCTGGTGAAGCAGGAAACGCGGCATCCGCACGATCGGGGCGAACACCAGTAGCAGCAGCACGGAAAGGGTCCAGACCGGGAAGCGCATGAAGCCCGACGGCGCCGCCAGCACGGTCGTGGCGAAAGGGCGGCGCAGCAGCGCGGCGATGCACAGAGCGATGGACTGCAGCCCCAGGACGGCGATCAGCACATCGGCCGCTTCGGTGGCGGCGAACACCCGTCCGCCCCCGTCGGTGCCGATCCAAGGCGCCGATAGCGCCTCGCCGAGGAAGAGACTGCCGAGCAGCCGCAGGCGCTGATCACGCCAGCGCCACACCAGCGTGACGAGTCCTGCCGGCAGCAGCACCGAGCAACACGGGTCGCGAAGCGCGACCGGGAGATCGTCGAAGAGCGACTGCTGCCAAGCCTGATATCCGGCGCTCAGCCCGTCCAGAAGGAGCATCGGGTGGGCCTGGAAGGCCGCCCAGGCGAGGGCGTAGATCTGCCGCGCCGTCTCGGCATCGCTGACATTCGCCACCTCGGGGTGATCCTGGAGCACCGCCATCCAGCCTTTGCCGCCGGTCGCCAGCCCATAGAACGTATAGGAGAAATTATCGCCCGTGTTCCCCAGATGCCCGCCCGTCGCGAGCAGAAGGAACGCCTGAACCACGAGCCCGGCGAGGCACGCCGCCGCGACGATGCCGATCGAGCGCCACAGCGAGAGGTGCCAGGCGCGCGCCGCAAACCCGCTCCAGACGATCAGGATCGGCAGCACGAAAAGCGGTCCCAGGCGTGCCGTAAGACCGAGCGACAGGGCCGCGGTGCCCAGCACGACCGCCGAGAATCGCATCGTCTCCGCGCCGCGGAGCAGCAATGCCACCCCGGTCAGGCCGAAGGCGAGACCGGCGGCCTCGGACATGAACTGGCCGAGCGAGACCTGGGACATGTAGGCGAAGATGAGCGCGCCGGCGATGGCGCCGCCAAGGATGCCGGTCAGGCGGATCGCCTCCCGCACGACGAGGGTGGCGGTCGTGGCCAGCAGGATCGACTGGGCCAGCACCAGCCACATGGAGTCGTCTCGCACCACGACGGAGAGGCTGGCGAGCAGCGACGGGTAGATCGGCCGGCGCTGGCACCATTCGGACGGGAAAAAGTTCGGGACGGCACGCGCATACTCGATGTCCTTACCGCAGGACCACCATCCTTCTGCGTCACTGATCGGGAACCACGACCCGATCGCAAAGCTCAACCCCGCGCCGGTGCTCCAGGCGTAAACGGTCAGCCAGACCCCGGCGGCGATCGCCGCGAACGCCAGGAGTGCGGTCTGTACCGGCACTCGCATGTCGCGCGCCCGCAGCAGGCTCGACAGGACCGCGGTGCCGGCGCGCGCGATCCGGCCGGGGGTCTGGACCGCCGAGCGGTAGGCGAAGCAGGCAAGAAGGATCGAGGCTGCCGACAGCCAACCGAGCCACGCCGAGGGCGCGACCTCGTCCTCGATCGCATAGGTTCGCCCGTTGGTCCGCGGGTCGGAGCCATCGCTCGACGAGAAATAGAGCATCCCGCGCCAGTGCGAGAAACGCCCATGCCCGTCCTGGCGAATCTCCTCGTGGAGCGTATGCGGCGGCCCGAGTGGTCTGCCGTTCTCCAGGACACGCAGTTGCGATGGACCGCCGGCCCCGGCGTTGCGGTCGGTCGTGAGGGTCACGCCCCGCCCGTGCGGAGTCGGGACTTTCGTGAGGAAGGCCTGGCCGCTGTCATGGAGGATCGCGGCGGGCGGCAGATCGAACCGAACCGTTCGCGGCACCAGCGTGATCCACAGCCAGGCGCCGGTGGCGAGGAAGGCCACTCCGAGGCTTAGGAAGTAGAATGTCCGGCGCATCGAACGCCCGCCTATCCGGCGGCAGTGTCTGGCGTCAGCCGCTCGAAGGTCGCGATCAGCCGGAAGGCCATCAGCGGCCCGAGGATCGGCTCGAGCCAGCGTTCCACGCTCAGGACCGGGGCCACCACCGCGGCGGGAAGGGCGCTCCACGGCCGGAAACCGCCCGATAGAGGATAGGCGAAAAGGGCGATGCGCCGACGTTCCACCAGCCGCAGTCCCGGTACCGTCTGCGCCAGCCGGTCGCGATCCCGCCAGCACAGCAGCGTGGGAATGGCCTGGTTGGCGTCGAAGGCGTCGCGCCTCGCATCGGACTCCCCGACCGCCAGGGGATCGGCCGCCATGACCACCGGCTCGGGGTGGAAGTGCCGATAGAAGAAACCGCTGGCGGGCGTGATGGCAGGCTCGACCATGATCAGGCGGCCGCCCGGCCGGAGCACGCGCTCCGCCTCTCGCAGAAAAAGAAGCGGGGCCTCGATGTGATGCAGCACGTCGAACAGCACCAGATTGTCGAAGCTGCCGGCAACGAAGGGCAGTCGCTGCGCGTCGGCGACGGCGTCGAGCCACGGGGCGAACAGGATGTCCGTGCTGACGACGTCCGCGGCGAAACTCTTGAAGTTCCCCGATCCGCCGCCGATCTCGAGCGTCCTGCCGGGCCGGCACCGGTCGCGGATCATTCGGTAGTAGTCGGCGTAGAGGGCGCGCAGGACCGGCTTGCCTTCCCAGATCTGGCGGTACTCGAGCGGCCGCTCGTCGAGGGCCATCAGATGGCCTTGAGCTTCCAGAAGGCGAAAACCACCATGCGCAGGAGCAGCCATCCGTGGCGGAACCGCGAGATTTGGGTCTCGCCGTAGGTTCTCGCGTGGTAGCGGATCGGCACCTCGACGAGTTCCAGATTGAGCTTGGTGGCGCCGAAGATCAGGTCGAAATCCCCGAACGGATCGAAATCGCCGAAATAGGAGCGGGCCGCCGTGAGCTCCCGGTAATGTTGCCGCGACAGGGCCTTGGTGCCGCAGAGCGTGTCGGTGACGCGCTGGTTCAGGAGATAGGAGAAGATCGCCGCGAAGCCGCGATTGGCCACGAGATTGAGGAACCGCATCGCATCGTGCTCCATCGGGTAGACGAGCCGCGATCCGTTGACGAACTCGCCCTTGGAGGATGCCAGCACCTGATAGAATTTCGGCAGATCCTCCGGCGGCACGGTGAGGTCGGCGTCAAGGATCATGAGGATGTCGCCCGAGGCCATGTCGAAGCCCTTGCGGACGGCGTCACCCTTACCCTTGCCGTCCTGCACCGCGACCTTGATGTCGAGCTGCGGATAGGCGGCGGCGACGCGGCGGCATTCCTCCAGCGTGCCGTCCTTGCTGTGGCCTTCGATGAAGACGATCTCCTGCCGCGGCGCCATCCGGGGCAGGCGGCGAACGGCGGATTCGATGTTTCCACGTTCGTTGCGGCAGGGGACGATCACCGAGAGGGACGGGGCAGGGGCACGCGATGCGCGCGGCCGGGTGCTGCGCAGGACAAGGTAGTTGCGCACGCAGAACCGGCGGATCAGCGGCAGCACCGCGAGTGTGCGGTTGATCAGCGGGCCTAGGCCCAGAAGCCGCTTTGGCACGAGCATGCGCCATTCGCGCTTGATTTCCTGGAACCCCGCGAGGTCGAGGATCGCGCGGATGTCCTCGGTCGAAAGCCAGTTCTGTGCCAGTGTCGGCATCTTGAGTCCGAGCGCTTCCGCCAGGCGGATGATCGGCTCCCAGGCGCCCGAGTAATACGACACGATGATCCGGGTATCCGGACCGCAAAGCGGGTGAAGGCGCTCGAACGTCGCCTGAATGTCATCGAGCGACCCGATCGTGTCCGACAGTAGGATGACGTCGAAATCCTGTTCCGCCAGGCTCTCGATGACATCCGGATCCTCGACGTCGCCGACCCGCCAGTCCAGCGCGGGGTGGGCTTCGCGGGCCGCCGTGATCGTCGCAGGGCTGAAATCGATGCCGATGCCCGTGGCACAGTCGAGCGCGGCCAGAAGGTCGCCGCGCGCGCATCCCAACTCGAGCACGCGCAGGCCGGGGCGGACGAGGAACCGCAGATACCGCGCGTCCTCCTCATGAAAATACCGGTTGAGCTCACGCCATTTGCCGTATTCCGGGGCGAGTCGCTCGGCGGCATCGAAGAAGGCCTGCTTGCGCGGGCCGTAGGCCCGGACAGGCTGATCGACCGCAACGGTGGGAACTGCGGATGCCATTACGCTCTCGCCTCTGCTGATGCCCGGCCCGGACCGGTCCTCGAGGCTTCGGGAAGACCGGTGCGACGCTCCTTCACGACGGTGTGCCGCCGTCGCCGGCACGGTTACAAGGCGCCGACGCCATCGACAAGCTGCTTTCGTCACGCCCGGCTCGGCCTTTTGACTCGTTCGGGCACGGGAAGCTGGTAGAGTAGCCGGCTCCTGGCAAACCGGATGATCCCTTGGAGACTTCACAGAGCGGCGCGACATGGCGGCGCCGGCTTCAGGGCGTGCTTCTCAGCCTTTTTGCGACCGTACGACGCACTGGCGTTCTCGACAGCCGGCCGGGCCGTTGGGCTTTCGAGAACAGCTATGAGCTGTACAAACGTCTCATCGAGGCCGGCGAGATCGATCGACTCGCGCCTTTTATACCCCCTGGCAGCTTGGCGATCGATGTCGGGGCCAACGTTGGCTTCTTCACGACGCGCTTCGCGCGATGGGTCGGCCCGCAGGGCGCCGTCATCGCGATCGAGCCGGAGGCGGTGAACTTCGCGCGCCTGCGTCGCCGGATCGACGGCGAGAAGCTGGCCGATCGGGTGGAGTGCCTGGAGGCGGCCGCGTGCGAGGCGGAGGGAACCGTTCTCCTGGAGATCAATCCGGATCACCCGGGCGACCACAAGCTGGGCGCGAGCGGCGTTCCCATCCGCGCGGTTGCGCTCGACGACCTCGTCGCCGCCCGAGGGTGGCCGGCCGTCTCGCTGATCAAGATCGACGTGCAGGGGGCCGAATTGCGGGTTCTCGCCGGTGTGCACGCGGTCATCGAGCGCTTTCACCCGGCGATGTTCATCGAGGTCGATGACGGCGCGCTGCGTCGCCTGGGCGGCAGCGCGGCTTCGCTCATCGAGACGATGGCCTCGTTCGGCTACCGGGCCCATCGGCTGGGCCGGGAAGGCGTCTCGCCGCCGCTTCCCGAGGAGGCGCTGGCGGCGCTTTCCGGCGCCGATGCCGGCTATACCGACCTGCTCTTCCTGCCGGCACCGCCCTGACGGTTCAGCGGCCGGCCACGTTCTCCAGATACCACTGGTAGGTCGTCCGCATCCCCTCTTCGAGCCCGATCCGGGCGCGCCAGCCGAGAGCGGCGAGGCGCGAGACGTCGAGAAGCTTTCGCGGCGTGCCGTCGGGTTTGTCCGTCAGATGCTCGATCCGCCCCTGCCAGCCGACGACCCGTGCCGTGATCTCGACCAGTTCGTTGATCGTGACGTCCTCGCCCGTGCCGACATTGATCGCCACCTCGCCGTCATAGCGCTCCAGCAGGAACACGCAGGCATCGGCGAGGTCGTCGACATGGAGGAACTCGCGCCGCGGCGTGCCGGTGCCCCAGATCTGGATCGCTTCCGCGCCAGTTTCCTTGGCTTCGTGCAGGCGGCGGATCATGGCCGGTGCAACGTGGCTCGACACCGGATCGAAATTGTCCCAGGGGCCGTAGAGATTGGTCGGCATCGCCGAGATGAAGCCGCAGCCGTATTGTCGGCGATAGGCTTGGCAGAGCTTGATGCCGGCGATCTTGGCGACGGCGTACCACTCGTTGGTGGGCTCCAACGCGCCTTCGAGCAGCGCCTCCTCGGTGATCGGCTGCTTCGCGAATTTCGGGTAGATGCAGGAGGAGCCCAGAAACAGCAGCTTGGCCACGCCGGCGCGGCGCGCGCCTTCGATCAGATTCGTCTCGATCGCCAGGTTCTCGTAGATGAACTCCGCCGGCCGGGTGGAGTTGGCCATGATCCCGCCGACCTTGGCGGCGGCGACGATCACCACCTCTGGCCGCTTCTCCGCCAGCCAGTCGAAGGCCTGGCGCTGATCGGTGAGGTCCAGCTCGGCGTGGGTTGCGGTGAGGAGTCCGACGTCCTCGCGCTCGAGCCGCCGCACCAGGCTGCTTCCGACCAGGCCGCGATGCCCCGCGACATAAACAGAGCGACCGGCAAGCGGGAAGACGACCGGGACCGTCATCACCGCACCGCCGCCGGCGCGGAGGCGGTATGTCCGGCGTCGCGCAGCAGCCGCTCGCGTTCGGCCAGCACCAGATCCGCCTCGACCATCATGTGCACCAGCGCCTCGAAGGAGATGGTCGGAGTCCAGCCGAGCTCCCGCTGCGCCTTCGAGGCGTCGCCCTGGAGCGCGTCGACCTCGGTCGGCCGGAAATAGTTGGGATCGATCTCGACATGCTTCCGCCAGTCGAGCCCGACTTCGTTGAAGGCACACTCGACGAGATCCAGCACACGGTAGCTGGCGCCGGTCGCGATCACGAAATCGTCGGGGCGGTCGTGCTGCAGCATGCGCCACATCGCCTCCACGTAGTCGCCGGCGAAGCCCCAGTCGCGCCGCGCCTCGAGATTGCCGAGATAGAGCTTGTCCTGCAGCCCGTGGCGGATCCGTCCGACCGCCCGCGTGATCTTCCGCGATACGAAGGTTTCGCCCCGGCGTGGGCTCTCGTGGTTGAACAGGATGCCGTTGGCGATGAAGATCCCGTAGGCCTCGCGGTAGTTGATGGCGTACCAGTGGCCCGCCGCCTTGCTGACCGCGTAGGGGCTGCGCGGCTGGAAGGGCGTCGCCTCGTTCTGCGGCGGCGGCGCGGCGCCATACATCTCGGAAGAACCGGCCTGGTAGATGCGCACCGGCGTGCCGCGGTGACCGATGTGGTCGCGCGCGGCGTCGAGCAGGCGGAGCGTCCCCAGCGCCACCACGTCGGCAGTGTATTCCGGCACCGCGAACGACACCTTCACGTGGCTCTGGGCGCCGAGATTGTAGATTTCGTCCGGCTGCACCGCTTCCAGCACGCGGCGAAGCGCCGTGCCGTCGGTCAGGTCGCCATAGTGGAGATGCACCCCCGCTACAGTCGAATGCGGGTCCCGGTAGAGATGGTCGATGCGCTCGGTGTTGAACAGGCTGGCGCGGCGGATGACGCCGTGGACCTCGTACCCTTTGGCGAGCAGCAGCTCGGCGAGATAGGAACCGTCCTGCCCCGTCACGCCGGTGATCAATGCGCGCTTCGCCATGCTGCCTCCCCGGTTGAAGCGGCGCGGACGATATCGGCGGCGAGGGGAAGCCGCAAGGATCGGCGCCCTTTCATCGGATTCAGATCTTTTAGCAATCGTCTTATGGAGGCCCGGCGCGGACCGGGCGATAGTCCCTCCCGACCCGCCACGGCACACGTCCCGGCCCGCGGCGGGTCAACAGGCGACGGTTCGGCTCGACGACCCTGCAACGCAGAGCCGAAACGGCGGGGATAGGGCGATGGCCCGAAAAGCGCGGCTCCCCGCGCCGTGCTTCCCCGCCGCAGTCGTTCAGGCGGTGGCCTCCCGAATCAGCTCTTCCGCGTCGGCCAATAGCTGGTCCTCGTTGCCGAAGACCTGTTCCTTGCCGATCTCCAGCAGCGCCGGCACCCCCAGCGGCGAGATCCGCTCGAGCCGGCGATGCGTGATCCGCCCGGCAATTCGCGCCAGCATCTGCGCCAGCCTCGTGACGTCGGTGAGCCCGCCCCCCGCATCCTGGCGCGTCGCACGGAGCAGCACGTGGTCCGGCTGGTGGCGTCGCAGGACGTCGTAGATCAGGTCGGAGTTGAAGGTGACCTGCCGCCCGGTCTTCTCCAAGCCCGGCAGGTTGCGGTCGATCAGCCCGGCGATGATGGCGACGGTGCGGAAGGTCCGCCGCAGCATCGAGGATTCGGCCATCCAGGCTTCGAGATCGTCGCCCAGCATGTCCTCGTCGAAAAGCGCGTCGATGCCGGTCGGCTCGTTCACGCTCCAGGTCGCGAGCAGGTAATCGGTGGCGACGAAGCCGAGCGGCCTGATGCCGGCCCGCTCCATCCGCCGTGTCAGCAGCATGCCCAGCGTCTGATGGGCCGGCCTGCCCTCGAAGCAATAGGCGATCAGGTACCATCGCCCGCCGCGCGGGAAGGTCTCGACCAGCAGCCCCTCGGCCTGCGGCAGGACCGATTTCCAGCGCTGCAGGCGGAGCCATTCCTGCACCTCCTCGGGCAAGGCGCCCCAGCGCGCCGGATCGGAGAGGATCGTCCGCACCCGCTCGGCGAGCCAGGTGGTGAGCGGCAGCTTGCCGCCTTCGAAGATCGGCACCTTGGGCTCGGCGGACCCGTGGGCCGGCGAGCATTCGACCGCCATGTCCTTGATGCGCTCGAAGGCGAGGAGGCGGCCGGCGAAGATGAACGTGTCGCCGGCGACCAGGCCTTGCGCGAAATATTCCTCGACTTCGCCAAGCACCCCGCCGCCGCGCAGCCGCACCTTCAGTACGGCGGCCTCCACGATGGTGCCGATATTCATGCGGTACTTTCGGGCCACCGTCTCGCCGGTGACCTGGTAGCGGCCGGCGCTGTCGCGGAACAGCCGCCGCCAGCGCTCATAGCTGGCGAGCGCGTACCCGCCGGTGGCGACGAAATCGAGCGCGTCGTCGAAATCGCGTCGGTCCAGCGTGCGATAGGGGGCGGCCGTCCGCACCTCTTCGTAGAGCGCGTCGGCCTCGATTGGTCCGGCGCAGGCCATGCCGAGAACGTGCTGGGCCAGCACGTCGAGTCCGCCCGGCCGCGGCTTGTCGCCGTCAAGATGGTGTTCCTGCACCGCCTGCGCCGCGGCGTGGCACTCGACGATCTCGAACCGGTTGGCCGGGATCAGCACCGCCCGGCTCGGCGCGTCGAAGCGATGGTTGGCGCGGCCGATTCGCTGGACAAGCCGCGACACGCCCTTCGGCGCGCCGACCTGGACGACGAGATCGACGGCCGCCCAGTCGACCCCGAGATCGAGCGACGATGTCGCGACCACGGCGCGCAACTGCCCGGCAGCCATCGCCGCCTCGACCTTGGCACGCTGCTCGGCGCCGAGCGAGCCGTGATGCAGGCCGATCGGCAGGCTCTCGTCGTTTTCCCGCCACAGCGCCGCGAAGACGAGCTCGGCCTGGGCGCGCGTGTTGACGAAGACCAGCGTCGTGCGATGCGCCTTGATCGCCAACAGGATCTCCGGGATCGCGTGCAGCGCCATGTGGCCGGCCCAGGGCACCGGCGCCTCGGGCCGCATGATGGCGATCTGCGGATCGGGCGTCGGCGCACCCATGATCCGCTCGACGGAGGCGGCATCGGCAGCGAGGAACCGCGCCAGCTCGTCCGGCCAGGCGACCGTCGCCGAGAGCCCGCTTCGGCGCGCCTCGGGCGCCAGCTTGGCCAGCCGCGCCAAGCCGAGCGACAGCAGGTCGCCCCGCTTGGTGCCGGCCAGCGCGTGCAGCTCGTCGATCACGACGGCGCGCAGGCCGGCAAACATCGCGGCCGCTTCCGGGTAGGACAGCATCAGCGCCAGCGATTCGGGCGTTGTCAGCAGCAGATGCGGAGGGTCGGTGCGCTGCCGTTGCCGTTCCTTCTGCGGTGTGTCGCCGGTGCGCGCCTCGACCCGGATCGGCAAGCCGAGCTCGGCCACCGGGATTTCGAGATTGCGCCTTATATCGGCGGCCAGCGCCTTCAAGGGCGAGATGTAGAGCGTGTGGAGGCCGGGTCGCGGCGCGGCGGCCAGCTCGATGAGGCTCGGCAGGAAGCCGGCCAGCGTCTTGCCGCCGCCGGTCGGCGCCACCAGCAGCGCCGATCGGCCCGCCTGAGCGGCGCCGAGCATCTCCATCTGGTGCCGATGCGGCTGCCAGCCGCGCTCGGCGAACCAGCGAGCGAAGGCGGCAGGCAGCGCCGGGATCATGGACGGACTGGCGGGCTCAGTCGTTGGTGTAGACCCAGACCTCTCCGGTCGAGAGCTCGTTGCCGTCGGTGGTGCTGGTGGAGATGTGATCGCGGGTGATGCCGTAGGATAGCAGCGCCCGCGCGACCGCCTCCGCCTT
>DATGFU010000609.1:0-1888 GCA_035308865.1 Allostellaceae bacterium
GGAAAATCCCGGCATACGTGATGAACCGGCTGGCGAGCGACTCGGTGTTGACCGCCAGGGAGACGGTCCCGACGACACCGGTAGGATCGTTGACAGCCACGGATACGGTCAGCTCGTTCTCGAAGAAGCTGGTGCCCAGCGGCGGCGCCTTGTCGGCGACCGTGACGGCGGCGCCGGTCTTCAGATAGCGGGTAAAGAGGGCGCCGTCGGTGCCATAGATCCCCGCCGCATCGATCTCGGAATTGGCCTTCAGCGACTGCAGGCTCTCATCGGCCGCCTTGGCATCGCGGAAGGCCAGCGAGGCCGAGATGCTCGCCGCGAGGATCTGGGCCTCCGCGGTGACCTCTCGTGTCTTCCCGGTCCGGTAGGTCTGGGCGTCGTACAGGGCCAGGATCGTGCCCGCAAAGAACTGCGCGACGGCGCTCGCCAGGATGGTGGCGAGCAGCAGCTTCCAGCGGATCGGCAAGTCGGCGAAACGGCGCAGCATTCCTCTCTCCCGTTACCGTTTCGGCGTGACCGACAGCGCCAGGCTGAGCAGCTTCGAGCTGACCTGAAGGCCGCTCGTCGACGCAGCCTGGTCATCGATGTTGAAGCGGACCCGGTTGTCGCTGAGGACGAAGTCGATCATGCCGACGGCGTCGCCCTTGGCGCCGTCGGTCACCGTCAGCACGCTGTCGCCGCGCGCCGCGTCTAGCGCTTGCTTCGGCGTCTGGGCCTCATTGGGGCCGACAAAGAGGATCTGGCAGCCGAGATGCGCCGTCACCAGCTTTACGCGCTTGATGGCGACCGCCCGGTCGCCGACATGCTGCCCGGCCGTCGCCTTGTCGAGCGCCGCCCCGAAGGGGTCGTTGCCCGAGACGCACACCGTGAGCGGGCTCGAGGGCCCGTCGAAGGCGCTGCTGGGCCAGTCGACATAGGCCCCGAACTTCGCCAGGAAGGCGGCCTTCACGGCGACCTCCAACGAGGGCTCGTCAGCCGCCGCCACGTGGTAGAAGGCCAGGCCGGCAAGCGCAAGCAGACCGAGAAGTCCGCGTCGCATGGCCGTCAGAACCTCCACTTCGTTTCGATGAAATAGCTACGCGGCACCTCGTCGGACTGTCCCGTCTCGATGAACTCCACATGCTGCGGATGCAGCAGGTTGAAGCCCGAGACCGACACCTCCAGCGAGTCGGAGATCTTCCAGGCGAGGCGCGTGTTGAGCTCGCCATAATCGGGCACCGCCGGGTTGGGCAGCCGGCCGACGTAGCGCAGATCGGCATCCCAGGTCACGCCGTGGCCGAAATTGATCGACGATCTGAGCTGCGCCTGGTGATTAGGGTCGTCGGCCGCGAAGTTCACGCCGCCGAAGCCGCTGCTGCCCGGGAGGAAATGCAGGTGCTCGTGCTGAAAGTTGAACCCGGCACTCAGCCGCCACCAGTCCGTAGGCTGATAGCTGCCCCAGACTTCCACGCCGTAGATGAGCCCCTCCATCTCGTTTCCCCATGTCAGGGGCAGCAGCGTCACGGGCGTCAGCTCGATCGTCCGCAGGTCACTGTAGACATTGTAGAATGTGGAGATCGAGAAGGACAGGCGCGGATCAGGCTGCATGCGGGTGCCAAGCTCGTAGGCGGTCAGCACCTCGGGCATGAAGTTCCGGTTGCCGACCAGGATGTTCTCGGTCCCGGTGCTTTCGATGAAATCCTCGTCGATCGGCGTGGGCGCGCGCACCGCCCGCGAGACCGCCGACCACACCATGGCATTGTCCGTGAACTTCCATGAGATCCGCGCGCTGGGCATCGGCTCGAGTCCGGTATAGGGCTCGTTCTCGAGCTTGAGCCCGAGGGTCAGCTTGACCGTGTCGGCCAGCGTCATCGTGTCCTGCGCAAACACGTCGGCCAGGTTCAGTGTC
>DATGFU010000610.1:0-5289 GCA_035308865.1 Allostellaceae bacterium
TTCAGCTGGTCGAGGCACTTCAGGCGGTGTTCTTCCGGATCGTCGGGATCGTGATGGCGTTGGCGCCGATCGGCGCCTTCGGCTCGATCGCCTTCACGGTCGGCAGGTTCGGCGCCGGCTCGCTCGTGCGTCTCGGCGGGCTGGTCGCCGAGTTCTACCTGATGTCGCTGGTCTTCGTGCTGGTGGTGCTCGGCGGCATCGCCCGGCTGGCCGGCGTGCGGCTGTTCCGGCTGATGCGCTACCTCCGCGACGAGATCGTGGTGGTGGCTGCCACCACCTCGACCGAGACCGTGCTGCCCGCGCTGATGGCGAAGCTCAAGCGCCTCGGCTGCGCCGAATCGGTGGTCGGGCTCGTCGTGCCGGCCGGGTATTCGTTCAATCTCGACGGCACCTGCCTCTACCTCGCGACGGCCACGATGTTCCTGGCGCAGGCCACCGACACGCCGCTCGATCTCGGGCAACAGGTGCTGGTGTTGGGCATCCTGCTCGTCGCCTCAAAGGGCGCGGCGGGCGTGTCCGGCGCCGCGCTCGTCGTGCTGGCCGGCACGCTAGGCTCGCTCGGCACCGTGCCGGTGGCGAGCGTGGCGTTCGTCTTCGGCATCCACCGGCTGATGGCCGAGGCGCTGACCTTCGTGAACCTGATCGGCAACAGTCTCGCCACCATCGTGGTGGCGCGCTGGGAGGGCGCGCTCGACGGGGAGACGATGGCCCGCGTTCTTGCGGAGTGATCGATGACAAATCATCAGCTGTCATCGGCCGCGTGCGCTTGCTAGGGTGCGGCGGGTTTCGGCCACGCGCGAGGCGCCATGATCATCGACTGCCACGGCCACTACACGACCGCGCCGGCGGCGCTGCAGGCCTATCGGCAGAGCCAGATCGACGGGCTGAAGGATCCGTCGCACGTCGCGCATCCGGCCGATCTCTCGGTGATCTCGGACGACCAGATCCGCGAGAGCGTCGAGGGCGCGCAGCTCAAGTTCCAGCGCGAGCGCGGCACCGACCTCACCATCTTCTCGCCGCGCGCCTCGGCGATGGGGCCGCATGTCGGCAACGAGACGACCAGCCTCAACTGGTCGCGCGCCTGCAATGACATGATCCATCGCGTCTGCACGCTCTATCCCGAGAATTTCGTGGGCGTGTGCCAGCTGCCGCAGTCGCCGGGCGTGGCGCCGGAGAACAGCGCGGCCGAGCTGGAGCGCTGCGTGAACGAGCTGGGCTTCATCGGCTGCAACCTCAATCCCGATCCCTCTGGCGGGCACTGGACCTCGCCGCCGCTGACCGACCGGCACTGGTATAAGTTCTACGAGAAGATGGTCGAGCTCGATGTGCCGGCGATGGTGCATGTCTCGGGCTCCTGCCATCCCGCCTTCCACACGACCGGCGCCTACTACCTCAACGCCGACACCACGGCGTTCATGCAGTTCCTGCTGTCCGACCTCTTCAAGGACTTCCCGACGCTCCGGGTCATCATCCCCCATGGCGGCGGCGCGGTGCCGTTCCATTGGGGGCGGTTCCGCGGCCTTGCCCAGGACATGAAACGGCCGCCGCTCGAGGAGCTGCTGCTGAACAACGTGTTCTTCGACACCTGCGTCTATCATCTTCCCGGCATCGAGCTGCTGCTGAAGGTCATTCCCGCCGACAACGTCCTCTTCGGCTCGGAGATGGTCGGCGCGGTGCGCGGCATCGACCCCCGCACCGGCCATCACTACGACGACACCAAGCGCTACCTCGACGCGCTGCCCCTCAGCGAGGCGGACCGGCACAAGATCTTCCACGGCAACGCGCTGAAGGTCTACCCGCGGCTGGCGGGACGGGTCGCGGGCTAGGCTGAGACATGGCACCCCACACCGTCATTGCGAGCGAAGCGAAGCAATCCACAGTCTCGGACTCTGGATTGCTTCGCTTCGCTCGCAATGACGTGGATGGCTCGGAACATGCTCGGGTCGCTCATGGACACTGACTACATCCCCTTCCATCCCAACCCGTCGAAGCCGCGCTTCGTGCCGCCGGCGGGGGCGGTCGACGCGCATTGCCATGTCTTCGGCCCGGCCGACCGGTTCCCTTACGCGCCGGAGCGCAAGTACACGCCGGTCGACGCGCCCAAGGAGACGCTGTTCGCTCTCCGCGACTTCCTCGGCTTCGAGCGCAACGTCATCGTGCAGGCGAGCTGCCATGGCACCGACAACCGGGCGCTGATCGACGCGCTGCAGGCCGCCGGCGACCGCGCGCGGGGGGTCGCCACGGTCTCCGTCACGAGCCGCGACGAGCCGCCGCTCGAGGAGATGGACGAGGCGGGCGTGCGCGCGATCCGCTTCAACTTCCTCAAGCGGCTCGCGGACGAGGCGCCGATGGCCGCCTACGAGGGGGCCGCCCACATGGTGGGCAAGCTCGGTTGGCACATCGTCGTCTACTTCGAGGCGCACGATCTGGCGCGCCTCACCCCGTTCCTCGAACGGATCGAGACCGAGATCGTCATCGACCACATGGGTACGCCGAACATTGCAAACGGCGTCGACCATCCCGATTTCCAGGCCTTCATCAGGCTGATGGAGGACCGCGACAACATCTATACCAAGGTGAGCTGCCCCGAGCGGCTCAGCCTGACGGGCCCGCCCTACGACGACGTCGTGCCGTTCGCGCGCACGCTGGTCGAGCGGTTTCCCGACCGGGTGCTGTGGGGTACCGACTGGCCGCACCCGAACATGCGGACGCACGCGCCGGACGACGGCGTGCTGACCGACATGATCCCGAAGATCGCGCCGACCCCGGAGCTGCAGCAGGCGCTCCTCGTCGACAATCCAATGTGGCTCTACTGGAAGGCCGAATGACCGAACCCAACCCCTTCGACGACATCCCGGGCACGACGCTCTTCGACGCCGACCATTCGCGGCGCGGCTATCATCTCAACATGTTCTGCATGTCGCTGATGAAGGCCGAGAACCGCGATGCGTTCCGGGCCGACGAGCCTGCCTATCTCGCCAGGTTCCCGATGACCGAGGAGCAGCGCCAGGCTATCCTCGACCGCGACTGGAACCGCATGATCGAGCTGGGCGGCAACATCTACTACACGGCCAAGCTCGGTGCCTGCGACGGCAGGTCGTTCCAGTACCTGGCGGCGGCGATGACCGGGCTCAGCCAGGACGATTACGCCCAGATGATGCTCAACGGCGGGCGCCCGGTCGACGGCAACCGCAGCAAGTCGGAGTGGCAGAAGCATGGCTAGGATCGTCGCCGGCCTCACGACCTCGCACGTCCCGGCGATCGGCGCCGCGATCGATCTCGGCAAGACCAGGGACGCCTACTGGGCGCCGATGTTCCAGGGCTTCCAGTTCACCAAGAAGTGGCTGGCCGAGGTGAAGCCGGACGTGATCATCCTGGTCTACAACGATCACGCCTCGGCCTTTTCGCTGGAGATGATCCCGACCTTCGCGCTCGGCTGCGCCGCAGAATTCCCGCCGGCCGACGAAGGCTGGGGGCCGCGGCCCGTGCCGACCGTGATCGGCCATCCCGAGCTCGCCTGGCATATTGCGCAATCCGTCATCCTCGACGAGTTCGACATCACCATCGTCAACGCCATGCCGGTCGATCACGGCCTGACCGTGCCGCTGGGCTTGACCTGCGGCAATCTCGACGACACGACGCCCGAGGCCTGGCCTTATCCGGTGATCCCGCTCGCCGTGAACGTGGTGCAGTACCCGCCGCCGACCGGCCATCGCTGCTTCGAGTTCGGCAAGGCGATCCGCCGCGCCGTCGACTCCTATCCCGAGGATCTGAGGGTCGTGATCTTCGGCACCGGCGGCATGTCGCACCAGCTGCAGGGGCCGCGCGCCGGCCTGATCAACCGCAAGTTCGACAAGGATTTCCTCGACAATCTGACCCGCGACCCGCAGGCGCTGGTCCGCCTGCCGCATATCGACTACGTGCGCGAGGCGGGGTCGGAGGGCATCGAGATGGTGATGTGGCTGATCATGCGCGGCGCCCTCGACGACCAGGTCGACGAGGTCTACCGCTTTTACCACGTGCCGGCCTCGAACACGGCGGTCGGGCATATCATCCTGGAGAACCGCACATGAGGCTGGCGGTCGCCGGGCAGGGCGCGTTCGGCCAGAAGCATCTCGACGCGCTGAAGAATATCGAGGGCGTCGAAATCGTCTCGCTCGCTGGCGGCAATCCCGCCGGCACGGAGGAGGTCGCGCGGAAGTACGGCATCCCGCACTGGACTTGCGATCTCGCCGAAAGCCTGGAGCAGCCCGGCGTCGAGGCCGTCATCCTGACCACGCCGACCCAGATGCACGCGGCGCAGGCCGTCCAGTGCCTGGGAGCCGGCAAGCACGTCCAGGTCGAGATCCCGATGGCGGACAGCCTCGCGGACTCGGAGCGGATCGTCGAAGCCAAGCGGCGCACCGGCCTCATCGCTATGGCCGGGCACACGCGGCGGTTCAATCCCAGCCATCAATGGGTCCACAAGCGGATCAAGGCCGGCGAGCTCCGCATCCAGCAGATGGACGTGCAGACCTATTTCTTCCGCCGCACGAACACCAACGCGCAGGGCAAGCCCCGCAGCTGGACCGACCATCTCCTGTGGCACCACGCCTGCCACACGGTCGACCTCTTCCAGTACCAGACCGGCGAAGTCGCCTCGGAGGTCTTCGCCCTCGAAGGCCCGAAGCATCCCGAGCTCGGCATCGCCATGGACATGACGATCGGCATGAAGGTCCCGTCCGGTGCGATCTGCACGCTGTCGCTGTCGTTCAACAACAACGGGCCCCTGGGCTCGTTCTTCCGTTACATCGGCGACACCGGCACGTACGTCGCGCGCTACGACGATCTGGTCGACGGTTACGACAAGCCGATCGATGTTTCCAAGGTCGACGTCTCGATGAACGGAATCGAGCTGCAGGACCGCGAGTTCATCGCCGCCATCCGCGAGGGGCGCGAGCCCAACTCCAGCGTTCTTCAGACGATCGACGCGATGCGCACGCTCGACCGCTTGGAGAAGTGTCTGGAGTCGCCTCGCGTTTGAGGCGCGTTGCGCTTCCGTGCGTCGCCCTGGGCTTCCGCCGGATGCAACCATAATCTGTGCTCGGCTGGTGCGACGGATTGCAGCATCGGGGCCTGAACCGAAACCGCGATCCGGCGGATTCGGCTCGACAGGCACGCCTCCATGCGTCCCGTTTACCTCAAACCATGCAACCCGTGCACTCGACACGTGGGTACGGCGAGCGCATCATTGTACGTGTTCGGCGCCGCCCCGGGGGGTACGTCGAACCCGGCTTGTCTCAGCCAGGC
>DATGFU010000611.1:0-12858 GCA_035308865.1 Allostellaceae bacterium
CAAGGCCATGGTGCCGCCTGCGAGCGCCAGCAGCGACGGGGTCTCACCGAGCCACAGCACACCCATCATCGTGGCGACCGGCGGAATGCAATAGAGCAGGTTCGCGGCCCGTGCGGCCGGCAGCCGCGACAGCAGGAACGACCAGCCGGCATAGCAGCAGAAGCTGGGCACGAACCCCAGGAACACCACCGCCTCGATCACCGGCAAAGGCGCCGATGCGGCTTGCCGGAAGGCCTCGGGCAGGGCCGGCGACAGGAAGAGCGCGCCGAACAGCAGTATCCATGCGGTCACGGACAGTGGCGCGTGGCGGGCGAGCAGCGGCTTCTGCACGACCGTCCCGGCCGCCGACGCGACCACCGCGCCCAGCACGAGGAGCGCGCCGCTGCCGAAACCGATCCCGCCCTCGCCGGCCGCGATCACGCCCACCCCGGCGAACGAGACCAGCGTCCCGAGCCAGCCGCGCACACCGAACCGCTCCTTGAGCAGCCAGCTTGCGCCGAAGGCGATCAGGATCGGCGCCACATTGGCGATGAAGGACGCGGCTGCGCCGGTCACGGTTCGCTCGCCGGCGTTCAGCAGCGAGGTATAGAGCGTCACCATCAGCAGGCCGCAGAGCGCGAGGCGGAGAAATTCCCCGCGAGTCGGCCAATCCCAGCGCGTGCCGAGCAGCGCCAGCGCCGCCGGCAGGGCCGCGACCGCGAAGCGCAGCGCGCCCAGCTCGACCGGGCCGAACCCGGTGAGGCCAACGCGGATTCCCGGAAACGCGGAGGCCCAACCCACCAGAGTCAGCGCGCCGACCGCCACGGCCGTCGCCTCGATCCGGCGCGGCGGCTGGCGGGGTTCGTAGATTTCGCCGACGGCGCTCATCACCGCACTCCCGAAACCTCTGGGATCAGGAGAATCGGCGTCCGGCGGTCGGTTGACAAACGAACAAATCGAGCGTGAGCTGTGATCATGACTCACAGCTCGCTGCCGCCCCTCGACGCCTTGCGGGCCTTCGAGGCGGCCGCGCGCAACGGCAGCTTCTCGGCCGCCGCCGAGAGCCTCAACCGCACGCATGGCGCGGTCAGCCGGCAGATCGCCAAGCTGGAGCACTGGGTCGGGCGGCCGCTCTTCGAGCGCCGGGCGCGCGGCGTCATGCTCACGCCCGAGGGCCGGCGGCTCTATGCCAGCACCGAGGAGGCCTTCGCCCTGATCGCCGACGGTGCCGACCGCTGGCTTCGCGCCCGCGGCTCGGCGATCGTGCGGATCACCGCGCTGCCGTCGGTGAGCGGGCTATGGCTGATTCCGCGGCTGCGGGCGCTCGAGCTCGGGCCGCCGAGCCTGCGGATCGAGCTGGTGGTGGAGGACCGGTTCGCCGATCTCGACGGCGAGGGAATCGACCTGGCGCTACGCTGCGGCCGCGGTGCCGTGCCGGGGCGGGTCTCGGTCAAGCTTTTCGAGGAGCTGTGCTTCCCGATCGCATCGCCGGCGCTCGCGCCGGAGATCGGCAAGGGTGCGCCGGAGCGGCTCTTCCGCTATCCGCTGATCCACGATTCCGATGCATCCGGCTGGCGCACGTGGCTGGCCGCGCAAGGGCTGGACTACCGCATCCGGCCGCAGGATCGGCGGTTCGAGGACTACAGCCTCGTGCTCGACGCCGCGGCGCATGGGCTCGGCATTGCCCTGGCGCGGCCGCCGCTCGCCGAATCATCGCTCAAATCGCGCCGGGTCGTCGCGGTCGATCCCCGCACCGCGCCGAACCCCTACGTTTACTGGCTCGACCGGCCGCCCGGCGAGCCGCGCAACGCCGCCGCCGAAGCGGCGCGGCGGCTGATGACGGAGGCAGGGCTGGATCGTGAGACGGTGGAGCGGTTCCTGGCGCCGCAATGACGCTCCGCCCGCTCGCGCGGGGACTTTCGGCGCCGGGCGACCGCGCGGATGCGTCAGCGCGACTCTTGGTGAACGCTCAGGCTCGACCCGTCGGCCTGATGCGGCGTGACGCGAAGCTCGACCATGCCGAGGGCGTAGACCAAGCCGATGGCGACGATCACGGCGGCCAGCCCGATCTTCAGCAACCCGGTCGATCTCGCTGCCTCGGGAATGGTCGTCGTCCCGACAGCTCCGGGGATCGCAGGAAGAAGCTCGACCAGACGCGTCGCGATCGTCGTGGCGGCGGCGAGAGACCACAAGCCGCTCGGCATCCCGGCAATGGACAGGGCGAGGCTTTCGATCGCGTCCGGCCGCGGCAGCACGGCCAACCTGCCCGCCTCCTGCCATGGATCTGTCCCGCGTCTCGCGAACACCGACACCAGGCTGAGCATCACGCCGTTCGGTTCCACGCCCACCCCCGAATAGATAAATTCGTTCAGGCGAGAACGTTTGAGAGCAAATACATCCGTACTCGGCATGGAGTTTTCCAGTTCGACCTAGCGAGATTTAGATCATATCATAGTTTTACTCGGTCTGTTCAGATATCTTGCTGGATATTTCTGATTATGGCCGATGGCCGACGCGGCCGAGCCGGGACCGGACGTCGGTCACCCGACAATCCGCAGCGCGCGGCGCGCCGGATCTCTCTGCCGCCGCTTATCGCACCGCGGTGATCCGCTGAGTCTCGGCGCGCGTGGAGTCCGGCCCTCGGTTCCGCGTCGCCAAGCCGCCCATGGCCGGCGCCTTGCTGAACGGCTCTGGGTCGCCCTCGCGGAGCTTGAGGCCGAACAGCGTGTGCATGCCGGGATGCCGGCCAAGGCCGCCATAGAGGTCGAAGCCGCGGTCGAGCCAGTCGCGCAACGGATCGTCCTCCGTCAGCGGCGGCGTCCGCGCGACCGAGGCGGTCCACAGGAAGACCGCCAGCGCCCGGTAGTCGGCGTAGCCCGGCGTCTCGCCGCCGAGCCATTTGTTCTCCTGCAGCAGCTGCCGGAACGGCTCCAGCGTCGGCGGCACGAGCGGCAGCCGGTCCTCGCGGCCGGCCTGGACCTCCTCGAGCTTGCGCCCGCCCAGCATGGTCTCGCGCGTGCGGGTCACGTAGTCGTGATCCTGCGGCAGCGAGAGGTCGCGATAGTCCTGGATATAGCAGCCGAACCACGGCGTGATCGCCGTCCGCCACAGCCAGCCGTCGAGAAACTGGGTCAGGATCTTGACGCTCGCATCGCCGATCAGCCGGGGCCGGTCGGGGTAGGTCTCGTCGAGATATTCGGCGATGAGCCAGCTATCGAGCACCCAGCGTCCGTCGTCGACGATCGCCGGCAGGCGCTCGGAGCGCCCACCCGTGCGATCGAGGATCCCGGTGAAGCCGCCCGGTACGACATCGATGTCGAAGCCCTTGTGGGCGAGTGCGTATTTGGTGGCCCAGACGAACGGGCTGATGGTGCAGCCCGAGGCGAGCTGCAGGTCGTAGAGCGTGATCGTGTTGTTCGTGGCCATCAGGACACTCCCTTATTCCGTCGTACGACTGGCAAAACCGCGCCGCCTCCGCCACATCTATACCGAAGCGTCCTTCCCGCGCCTCCCCCCAAACCCGGAGCTCACGCATGGCCGACACGACCGAGTACACGCCGCCCAAAGTCTGGGTCTGGGACAAGCCCAGCGGCGGCCAGTTCGCCAACATCAACCGCCCCATTGCCGGGCCAACCCACGAGAAGGAGCTGCCGGTCGGAAAGCATCCGATCCAGCTCTATTCGATGGGCACGCCGAACGGCGTCAAGGTGACGGTACTGCTGGAGGAGCTGCTGGCGCTGGGACATACCGGCGCCGAGTACGATGCTTGGCTGATCCGCATCCTGGAGGGCGACCAGTTCGGCAGCGGCTTCGTCGCCGTCAACCCGAACTCCAAGATCCCCGGACTGGTCGACCGTAGCGGACCCAAGCCGGTGCGCGTCTTCGAATCGGGCGCGATCCTGCTTTATCTGGCCGAGAAGTTCGGCGAGTTCCTCCCCGCGGGCGAGGGTCGCGCGGAGTGCCTGTCCTGGTTGTTCTGGCAGATGGGCTCGGCGCCCTATGTCGGCGGCGGGTTCGGGCATTTCTACGCCTACGCGCCGATCAAGGTCGAATACGCGATCAATCGCTTTGCGATGGAGACGAAGCGGCAGTTCGACGTGCTGGACCGGCGGCTGGGCGAGAGCGAGTACCTCGCCGGGGACCATTACACGATCGCCGACATCGCCACCTGGCCGTGGTACGGCAGCCTGGCCCTCGGCCGCGCCTACAACGACTCGGCCGAGTTTCTGCAGCTCCAGGAGTACAAGAACGTCGAGCGCTGGGTGCACGCCATCGCCGAGCGGCCGGCAGTCAAGCGCGGCCGGCGGGTGAACACGACCTTCGGCGACCACCCGATGCCTGAACGGCACGACGCCGGCGATTTCGACGAGAAGCAGGGATAACCCCTCTCCTGCCCTTCAGGGCGGAGAGGGAGGGACCCGCGTCAGCGGGAGGGTGAGGTGGGTCGAGCCGAGCCCGGAAACCCCCACCTCACCCTGACCCTCTCCGCCCCCGGGGGCGGAGAGGGAGCTACATCGCCATATAGACTTCCTTACCGTCGAGATAGGTCGCCAGCACTTTCGTCTCGTGCAGCTCATAAGGATCGATCGCGAAGATGTCGCGGTCGAGGACGATGAGGTCGGCGCGCTTGCCGGGCTCCAGGCTGCCGGTCGTCTTCTCCTGCTTCAGCGCGTAGGCGGCGTTGATCGTGTAGGCGTCGACCATGTCCTGCAGCGTCAGCGCCTGCTCGGGCAGGAGCGGCGGCTGGCCCTTGGCCTCGGCGCGGGTGATGGCATGCTCCATCGCCACGAAGGCATCGAAGCTCGAGACGCTCCAATCGCTGCCGCCGACGATCAGCGCGCCGGCATCCCTGACCGACCGCGCCGGGTAGAGGCGCTTCGCGCGTTCCGGCCCGATGAACTTGATGGTCTGCTCGATATCCGGATCGTGCTGCGCCCAGAGCAGCTGGAAATTGGCGATGACGCCGAGTTGCTTGAAGCGAGGGAGGTCCGCCGGGTCGACCAGCTCCAGATGGGCGATCTGGTGCCGGTTGTCCTGGTCGCCGTCGAGCCTGCGCGCCCACTCGAAGGCGTCGAGCGCGCCGCGGATAGCACGGTCGCCGATCGCATGGACATGGACCGTCAGCCCCGCCGCATCGGCCGCGCCGACGATGCGGTTCAGATTCTCCGGCTTGTAGTAGTCCGGGCCGCGATCGGTCGTGGGCTTGCCGTCGGCGTCGAGATAGGGCTCCAGCAGCGCCGCCGTCTGGATCGGGTACTCGAGCACCCCGTCATTGAAGATCTTGACCGAATCGGCACGAAGGAAGTTCGGATCGACCGCCCACCGGGCGCGGAACGCCACCGCCTCCTCGATCAGCTTCTCGGGCGGCCGCGACAGATCGGCAAGGTGGAAACAGGCGCGGACCCGCATGTTCAGCTGATGGCGGTCCCACAGCCGCTTGTAGATCGACATGAGGTGATCGTCGACGCTGGCGTCCTGGACCGAGGTGATGCCGGTGGCGCTCATCAGCGCGAAGGCGCGTGCCGTCTGCGCGGCCTCCTCGTCCAGGCTGGGCTTGGGCTTCGCCGCTTCCGCAACGTCCCAGCCATTGTCGCGCAACGTGCCGGTCGGCTCCCCGGCGGCATCGTGCTCGATTCGCCCGCCATCGGGATCCTTGGTGGCGCGCGTGATGCCGGCCGCGGCCAGCGCCTTGCTGTTGAGCCAGGCGGTGTGGCCGTCGGCATCGCTGAACTCGGCCGGCCGGTCGGGCACCATGCGGTCGAGATCGGCCCGGGTCAGGGTCAATCCCGCCGCGTTGATCTGCACCACCTCGAACCACAGCTTCGGGTTGCCGGGACGGGCCGCGTAGCACGCCTTTACCTTGGCCTCGATCCCGGCCTCGTCGAGCAGCTCGTCCTCGAGGCTGCAGGCGTCGAGCTCGTAGGCGCTCTCGGCGGGATGGGTGTGGGCATCGATGATGCCCGGCAGCACGGTCTTGCCGGCGAGATCGACGACGCGGGTGTTCGGGCCGATCAGCGCATCGACGGCCCCGTCGGCCCCGACGGCGACGATCGTGTTGCCGCGTAGCGCGATGGCCTGGGCCTCGCTCCGCAAGCGATCCTCGGTGTGGATGCGGCCGTGATGAAGGACGAGATCGGGGGGCGGGTCGGCGCAGGCGGTAGTCGCGGCGAGCATCAGGACGGCCAAGCCGGTCATCAGTCGTATCAAAACAGTCTCCCCCAGGGTCCGAGCGCAGCTTATCCCGGCGTTGGTCGGCTGGGGAAGTCAGGGCTCTTGAGCGATTCGACGACGCGCGCTACTCTAGGAACGTATAGAGAACGAGGGCAAAGGGGGGCTTGATGCGCGCGCAAATGCTGACCTGTCTGGCCCTGGGATTTGGTCTGCTATTCGGACAGGCGCGGCTGGCGGTCGCCATGACCGTAAGATCGACGGCGACGGTCGGCGTCGAGACATGGGCCACGATCGACCGGGCGATGTTCCTCACTCCGGACGAGGCGAAGGTCGAGATCGCCCATGCCGAATCCTATTCGGACGCGGGACCGCGCGTCGATTTCTGGATCGCGGAGCGCGTCGCCACGGACCGGCGCAAGGTTCCGCACCGCAGCTGGGCGGACAGCCGCGATTGCGAGCCGTTCGTCCAAGTCCTGAAGCGCTTCGGCGGCATGGAACCGATGAAGCCGAAGCCGCCGATCATCACCGGGCCGGTCTCCCAGACGGCCGTCGTGGCAGCGGAGACAGGCATCTACACGCTGGACGTGGAGGGGAGGTATTCGAGCGTGCCGGCGTTCGGGCATCTCCACTACGAGACCAGTTCGGGCACCCCGCTCGCCTCTTGGATCGACGAGGCGTTGGAGGCTTTGGAACCGTGCTGGAAGGCAGTGCCGCCGGCGGTGGAGTCTCGCTAAGGAGGGCTCCAGTCTTCCTGCGGGTGTTGCGCGGCGGGAATACCCCTCCCCGCTTCCCCCGCGGCCCCGCCTCCCCTATCTTTCTCCCATGCTCATGGTTCCCACCATCGACCGGCCGGTGGCCGATGTCGGCACGCCGTTCCGGCTCGTTTCCGAGTTCCTGCCGGCCGGCGACCAGCCCGAGGCGATCCGCGACCTCGTCGCCGGGATCCGCGCGGACGAGCGCGAGCAGGTGCTGCTCGGCGTCACCGGCTCGGGCAAGACCTTCACGATCGCCCACGCCATCGAACGGGTGCAGCGCCCGGCGATCGTGCTGGCGCCCAACAAGACGCTGGCGGCGCAGCTCTACGGCGAGATGAAGTCGTTCTTCCCGGACAACGCCGTCGAGTACTTCGTCTCCTACTACGATTACTACCAGCCGGAAGCCTACGTCCCGCGCACCGACACGTATATCGAGAAGGAAAGTTCGATCAACGAGCAGATCGACCGGATGCGCCACTCCGCGACGCGGGCGCTGCTGGAGCGGCGCGACGTGGTGATCGTCGCCTCGGTCTCCTGCATCTACGGCATCGGCTCGGTCGAGACGTACTCGCGGATGGTCGTCGATCTCAAGGCCGGCCAGCGGGTCGACCGCGACCGGCTGCTGCGGCAGTTGGTCGAGCTGCAGTACCGGCGCAACGACCTGGCCTTCCAGCGCGGCGCCTTCCGGGTGCGCGGCGACACGATCGAGATCTTCCCGGCGCATTACGAGGACCGCGCCTGGCGGCTCTCGCTGTTCGGCGACGAGCTGGAGGCGATCCACGAGATCGACCCGCTGACCGCCGAGAAGGCGACGAGCCTTCGCGAGATCCGCATCTACGCCAACAGCCATTACGTGACGCCGGGGCCGACGCTGCAGCAGGCGATCGAGCAGATGAAGGTCGATCTGAAGATCCGGCTCGACGAATTCACCCGCGCCGGCAAGCTGCTCGAAGCGCAGCGGCTGGAGCAGCGCACGACCTTCGACATCGAGATGATCCAGGCGACCGGCAGCTGCGCCGGGATCGAGAACTATTCCCGCTACCTCACCGGCCGCCGGCCGGGGGAGCCGCCGCCGACCCTGTTCGAATACCTGCCGCAGGACGCGCTGGTGATCGTCGACGAGAGTCACGTCACCGTGCCGCAGCTGGGCGGCATGTACCGCGGCGACTACATGCGGAAATCGACGCTCGCCGAGTACGGGTTCCGCCTCCCCGCCTGCATCGACAACCGGCCCTTGAAGTTCGAGGAATGGGACGCGATGCGCGGCCAGTCGATCTTCGTCTCGGCGACGCCCGGGCCGTGGGAGCTGGGCCGGACCGGCGGCGTCTTCGTCGAGCAGGTGGTGCGGCCGACCGGGCTCATCGATCCGGTCTGCCTGATCCGGCCGACCGAGACCCAGGTGGACGACCTGCTGGCCGAGCTCCGCGACGTCGCCCGCAAGGGCCAGCGCGCGCTCGTCACGACGCTCACCAAGAAGATGGCGGAGGCGCTGACCGAGTACCTGCACGAGGCCGGGATCCGCGTGCGCTACGTCCATTCCGACGTCGAGACCCTGGAGCGGATCGAGATCATCCGCGACCTGCGCCTCGGCGCCTTCGACGTGCTGGTCGGGATCAACCTCTTGCGCGAGGGGCTGGACATCCCGGAATGCGCGCTGGTCGCGATCCTCGATGCCGACAAGGAGGGCTATCTGCGCTCGCGCACGTCGCTGATCCAGACGATCGGCCGGGCGGCGCGCAATGTCGAGGGCCGCGCCATCCTCTATGCCGACCGCATGACCGACAGCCTGAAGGCGGCGCTCGACGAGTGCAGCCGCCGGCGCGAGAAGCAGCAGGCCTACAACGCCGCGCACGGCATCACGCCGGAGAGCATCAAGCGGCAGATCGCCGACATATTGGGCTCGGTCTACGAGCGCGACCGCGTCACGGTCGATCTCGGCGACGCCGCGCCGCACTACGCCGGCTCGAACCTCCAGGCGGTGATCGCCGATCTCGAGAAGCGCATGCGCGCCGCCGCCGCCGATCTCGAATTCGAGGAGGCGGCGCGGCTGCGCGACGAGATCAGGCGGCTGGAGGATTCCGATCTCGGGCTCCCTGCGAGCGCGGCGTCGGCCCAACCCTCCCGCTCCACCGCCGGCCGCGCCGGCACCGACGCCCGCTCGAAGGCGCGCTACAAAGGGCGGCGGAGGCGGGGGCCTTGAGAAGCGAGACTGTGTCAGGCACCCCCACCCAACCCTCCCCCGCAAGCGGGAGAGGGCTCATTTCCTCCCTCTCCCGCGCAGCGGGGGAGGGCCGGGGTGGGGGTCTATCCGCATCATGATCGATCCGACGATTCCCAAATCCGCCCTCGTCACCGGCGCCGGACGGCGCATCGGGCGGCAGATCGCGGTCGACCTCGCCCACGAAGGCTGGGCGGTCGCGGTGCATTACAACCGCTCCGCCGATGAGGCCGTGGCCGTCGCCGATGAGATCCGCGCCTTCGGCGGCCGCGCCGTCGCGTTGGGAGCCGACCTCGCCGACGAGCCGGGGCTCGAGCGGCTGGTTACCGACGCCGTCGAGTCTCTCGGGCCCCTCGGTCTTCTCGTCAACAACGCCTCGACCTTCGAGAACGACTCGATCGAGACGGCGACGCGCGAGTCCTGGGACCACCACATGCAGGCCAACCTTCGCGCGCCGTTCGTGCTGGCCCAGCATTTCACCCGCCTTCTGCCGCAAGAGGCGCATGGCGTCATCGTCAACATGCTCGACCAGCGGGTCTGGAATCTGACGCCCTATTTCCTTACCTACACGGTCAGCAAGAGCGGGCTGTGGACGCTCACCCGGACGCTCGCGATGGCGCTGGCGCCGCGCATCCGGGTGAACGGCATCGGACCGGGCCCGACCCTGCCGAGCACGCATCAGACGCCGGAGCAGTTTGCCCGGCAGGCCGCGCGCATGCCCCTCGGGCACGGCACGTCGCCGGAAGAGATCAGCGCGGCCGTCCGATTCATTCTGGCGGCGCCGGCCATGACCGGACAGATGATCGCGCTCGACGGCGGCCAGCATCTCGGCTGGGCGCACACGCCGGCCGGTCCCGAGGATTCGTGAGGTTGCGATGAGCCTGCAGACGACGCTTGAGCGGGAATGCCGCGCCGGACACCCGCCCGAAGGGGTGCGACAGGTGCTGATCCGGGATCTGGTGATGCCGTGCTCGATCGGCGTCCATGCGCATGAGGAGCTGGCGAAGCAGCGGGTCCGGCTGAACCTCGAGCTCGAGGTCGCCGAGGCGGCCGCGCCGATCGACGACAAGATCGAAAACGTCGTGTGCTACGACGAGATCATCTCCGGCATCCGCCGCATCGTCGACGCCGGCCATGTCCGGCTGATCGAGACGCTGGCGGAGCGGATCGCACAGTCCTGCCTGGCCGATCCGCGCGTCCGACGGGTCCGCGTCCAGGTCGAGAAGCTCGATGTCTATGACGATGTCGCCTCCGTCGGGATCGCCATCGAAAGAGTCAATCTTGTGACGAATCCCTCTTGACTCCGCGGGATTCCGTGCGCAGGGGGACGGCCGTTTTACACAGGAGGAAATTGTTGCGCCGCAACCACCCGCCGGCCGAGATCTGAACGCGAAGTTGGACAGCGCACTGATGATCCGCGGCATAGAGTTCCATAAATATCAGACAGTTAGTTGAATTTGCCTATTTTATGGGCAGGGGCGGAAATGTCGAGGCCGGGCAAGCAATGCGGCTTCATATCCGGTGGTTCCGCACAGACTTATCCACAGCTTCGGTGGATAGTGATCTACCGTCAGGTCAAAGTTGTGGCGCCAGCGGGGGTTAGCCCGGAGAGCTGAAGTCGAATGGGCGATCGACCCGTCAAACAGGAGGTTGCGGAGGCCGGCGACGGCACGAGCCGGCTGGCCCTCGGCGCGGCTGTCGTACGACGCGTGCTTAGGACCCTGCCGCCCTCGCCGGGCGTGTACCGGATGCTGAATGCGGCCGGCGATGCGCTCTATGTCGGCAAGGCACGAAACCTCAAGAACCGGGTCGCCAACTACGCCCACCCGGCGATGCTGTCGACGCGGCTCCAGCGCATGGTGGCCGAGACGGTCTCGATGGAAATCGTCACGACCCATACCGAGGTCGAGGCGCTGCTGCTCGAGATCAACCTGATCAAGCGGCTCATGCCGCGCTACAACGTCCTCCTCCGGGACGACAAATCCTTCCCGCATATCCATCTCCGCTCCGACCATCCGGTGCCGCAGCTGACCAAGCACCGCGGCGCGCAGGTCGAGGGCGGCGAGTATTTCGGCCCCTTCGCCTCGGCCGGCGCCGTCAACCGCACGATCACCGCGCTGCATCGCGCCTTCCTTTTGCGTTCTTGCAGCGACAGCGTGTTCGCCAGCCGCACCCGGCCCTGCCTGCAGTACCAGATCAAGCGCTGCTCGGCGCCCTGCGTCGGTCGAATCAGCCGCGAGGACTACCTGGCGCTGGTCGACGAGGCGCGCGCCTTCCTGACCGGCCGCTCTACGGAAATTAACCGCAAACTGGTGGCGGAGATGACGGAGGCCGCCGACCGCCTTGACTACGAGCGCGCGGCTCAGATCCGCAACCGCATCCGGGCGCTGGCCCAAATCCAGGCCGACCAGCACATCAATGTCGAGGGCGTCGCCGACGCCGATGTCGTGGCGCTCCACCAGGAGGGCGGGCATAGCTGCGTCCAGGTCTTCTTCTTCCGCGGCGGCCAGAATTTCGGCAATCGCGCTTATTTCCCGAGCCACGACCGGCAGATCGAGTCGGCGGAGGTGATGGCGGCCTTTCTCGGCCAGTTCTACGACAGCCGCCCGCCGCCGCCCTTGATCCTGCTGTCCGAGGCGCCGGCCGAGGAGGCGCTGCTCGCCGAGGCGCTGTCGGAAAAGGCCGGGAAGCGGGTGCAGCTCCACGCCCCGCAGCGCGGCGACAAGCGGAAGCTGGTCGAGCATGCGCTCGCCAATGCCAAGGAGGCGCTGGGCCGGCGCCTCGCCGAATCCTCGTCGCAGCGGCGGCTGCTCGCGGGGGTGCAGGCGGCGTTCGGCCTGGAAGCGCCGCCGCAGCGAATCGAAGTCTACGACAACAGCCACATCCAGGGCACCAACGCGATCGGCGCGATGATCGTGGCCGGACCCGAAGGCTTCGAGAAGGGCGCCTACCGCAAGTTCAACATCAAGGGCGCGGCCCCGGTCGGCACCAAGAAGGGGCTGGCGGAGGACGCGGTGGACTACCGGGCCGGCTACCAAGCCGGCGACGACTACGCGATGATGCGCGAGGTGCTGGAACGCCGGTTCAAGCGGGCGCTCGAGGAGGATCCCGACCGCGCCAAGGGCCAGTGGCCGGATCTGGTGCTGATCGACGGCGGCGCCGGACAGCTCGCGGTGGCAGAGGACGTGTTCGTCGAGCTCGGCATCGACGACGTGGCGTTGGTGGCGATCGCCAAGGGTCCCGACCGCGATGCCGGCCGCGAGCGCTTCTTCCGGCCGGGCGAGACGCCGGTCTCGTTCGACTCCAAGGATCCGGTGCTCTACTTCCTGCAGCGCCTGCGCGACGAGGCGCACCGCTTCGCCATCGGGACGCATCGGGCGCGGCGGCAAAAGGCGATCGGCGCCTCGCCGCTCGACGAGATCGCGGGGATCGGCCCGACCCGCAAGCGCGCCCTTCTCCACCATTTCGGTTCCGCTCGCGCGGTCGCCCGCGCCGGCCTCGCCGATCTGGAGCAGGTGCCGGGGATCAGCGGGACGGTGGCGAAGAAGATCTACGAGCACTTCCACGCGGGTGGATGACGCCGGGCGCACGGCCCCCGGGAACCCTGCGCCGCCGCGTGGGTTGATATCGCTCGCAGCCGCCGCATCGGGCGGCCTACGGGGAGATTTTCATGTCTGGCTACAAACCATTGGCCCTGCTCGTGCTCTTGCCGCTGGCCCTGGCTGGCTGCGGGAC
>DATGFU010000612.1:0-5259 GCA_035308865.1 Allostellaceae bacterium
TCGTCGACCGCGTCGAGCGGCACGGCGGCCAGCTCGGCCGGACCGACGCCGCTCATCTCTGCCCGGGCGTGACGCAGCACCGACTGTGCTCGCGCATGGGCGTACTGGACATACCAGACCGGGTTGTCGCGCGACTGCTCGACCACCTTGGCGAAGTCGAACTCCAGCGTCTGGTCGTTGCGGCGCGTCAGCATCATGAAGCGGACGATGTCCTTGCCGACCTGCTCGACCACGTCGCGGAGCGTGACGAACGTGCCGGCACGCTTCGACATCTTCACCGGCTCGCCGCGGTCGTAGAGCTGCACGAGCTGGCAGATCTTGACGTCGAGCGCCGCCTGCCCGCCGGTGACGGCGGTCACCGCGGCCTGCATCCGCTTGATATAGCCGCCGTGATCGGCGCCCCAGACATCGATCAGCTCGGTCGAGCCGCGCCGGAACTTGTCGTAGTGATAGGCGATGTCGGCGGCGAAATAGGTCCAGCTGCCGTCGGATTTCTTGAGCGGCCGGTCGACGTCGTCGCCGAACCTCGTCGCTGCGAAGAGTGTCTGCGGGCGCGGCTCCCAATCCTCCGGCAGCTTGCCTTTCGGCGGTTCGAGCACGCCCGTGTAGATCAGCCCGTCGGCTTCCAGCTTCGCCAGCGCGGCATCGACGGCGCCGGAGCGGTGCAGCTCGCGCTCCGAGCTGAATACGGCGTGCCGGACGCCCAGCACCTCCAGATCCTCGCGGATCATCGCCATCATGGCGTCGATCGCGAAGTCGCGCAGCGGCGGCAGCCATTCGGTCTCGGGCAGGCCGAGCCATTTGCCTCCGTCGCGCTCGGCCAGCGCCGCGCCGGCCGCCTTCAGGTAGTCACCCGGGTAGAGACCCTCCGGGATCTCGCCGATCGCCTCGCCCAGCGCCTGACGGTAGCGGAGATGGGCGGACCGGGCGAGAACGTCGACCTGCGCGCCGGCGTCGTTCGTATAGTACTCGCGGCACACCACGTACCCGGCCTTCTCCAGAAGGCTCGCCAGCACGTCGCCGAACACGGCCCCGCGGGCGTGGCCGACATGCATGGGCCCGGTCGGGTTGGCCGAGACGTACTCGACATTGACCTTGCGGCCCTCGCCCATCCGCGAATCGCCGTAGCGCGTGCCGGCACGCAGCACGTCGCGCAGCCGCTCGTGCCAGAACCGGGGCGCGAGGCGAAGATTGACGAAGCCCGGCCCGGCGATCGCGACCTCGGTCACGGCCTCGTGCCGGCGCAGCGTCTCGGCCACCAGTTCGGCCAGAGCGCGCGGCGCCAAGCCGGCCGGCTTCGCCAGCACCATCGCCACGTTGGTCGAGACGTCGCCATGCGCCGCCTCGCGCGGCGGCTCGACCGAGATGCGGCTGACATCAAGACCGCGCGGCAGCCGGCCCTCGGCAGCCAAGGCCTCGACGATGCCGACGATCTCGGTCCGGAAATACTGGAACAGGTTCATGGGAGGGTTCTAACAAGGATCACCGCGGCCGGGTAGGGAGCGGGCGGGGGAGCGGGGCGCCCGGCGAAGATGCGAGACCGCAGTTAGCGCGATGACCTCATCCGCCTCTCGTATACGGCTGGATTCTCGTCACTCCGTCCAATCGTCCACCGAGAGCCCCGGCACGCGCGCGAACTCACGGTGATTTGCCGTCACCAAGGTTGCGCCGCGCCGACGGGCCTGCGCGGCGATCATCGTGTCGTAGGGGCCGATCGGAGCACCTCGGCGTTCGAGGTGGGCGCGGATATCCGCTGCCTCGGCGGCATCGGCTGGGGTGAAGTCCAGAACGTCGAACGGTCCGGTCAGGAATTCGGCAATGCGAGCGCGATTGTGGTCGTCACGGTCGCTCCTTGCCGCGCCGTAGAGCAATTCGTAGAGGACAACAACAGGAATGAGGAGAATTGCGCCGATCCGCATTTCAGCTTCGAGCCGTGATGCAAGACCCGGCTGCCGGCCATTCAGGTAGCCGATGACCGCATTGCTATCGAGTGCGTACATCGCGGTCAGTCGAACGTCAGGGACGTGTCCGGTGCCACGGGGGGTTCGTCCGGCGATTCGGGAAAAGGAACGCTGCGATAGGCTTCGAGCCGGGCTCGCCACGCTTCAACATCGAAGCCGGGTCCCTCGATCGGTTCCAGAACGACCTTGTTGCCGACCCGGCTGACGCGCACCTCCTTTCCAGGCAGACGAAACGCCTTGGGCAGGCGCACGGCTTGGCTCCGGCCGTGCATGAAGAGTTTCGCGGTGCCGGTCATTCGAGAATGTCCCTTTGGTATCTATCAAATAATAGATATCGTTTGACCGTTAGTGCTGTCAATTCGTCCGGAGACGGCGGCAGTCGGGCGCTCTCCTGGCACAGGCCTGCGACTCGTCGCACCCATGGCCTTCACGACCATGGTCAGCTACAGCTTCTGAAGGAAAATGGACATGAACCGACTCTCCCGGGCCGTGCTGCTCGCGGCGATCGTCACGGCGGCCGGGCCGGCCGAAGCGGCGCCCGCGGTCGGCGACATGGCGCCTTCCCTGGTCGCGTCCGAGACCGGCGGCGGGACGTTCGATCTCGCCGCGCTGCGCGGCAAGGTCGTGATCGTGAATTTCTGGGCGACATGGTGCGCGCCCTGCCGCGAGGAGATGCCGGCGCTGGATGCGTTCTACGAGAAGCACCATGCCCAAGGTCTCGAGATGGTCGGCATCAGCGTCGACCGCAGCCGCGACCGCGACGCCGTCGCGAAGGCGCTGCTAGCCGTCCATTACCCGGCCGCGATCCTGGCCGATGCCGACACCAACGGATTCGGCAAGCCGGTGGCGCTGCCCGTGACCTACGTCGTCGATGCCGGTGGCACGGTGCGCTCGATCATGACGCCGGATGCCGACGCGATCACCGCCGACAGCCTCGAACATACGGTCGGCCCGTTACTGTCCGCCGTGCCGAAATGATGGAGTTCCGCATGCGCCGCTTGGGTCTTGCATTTCTCCTGCTGCCGGGTGCCGCGATGTCCGCCGACGCGCCGACGATCACCGTCAGCGATGCATGGTCCCGCGCCACGGTCGGCCCGACGGCGCCGGGTGTTGCCTACCTGACCATCGTGGATGCCGGGCCGGCCGACGCGCTGACCGGCGCCACGACCCCGGTCGCCGCCTCTGCCTCGCTGCACGAGACCCACGCCGGCGGCGGCATGATAGGGATGAGTCCGGCGGCGTCCCTGCCGATTCCCGCCAACGGCACGGTCAAGCTCGCCCCCGGCGGCTACCACATCATGCTGGAGGGGTTGAAGCAGCCCCTGAAAGCGGGCGACCACTTCGCGCTGACGCTCACCTTCGAGCATGCCGCCGCGGTCACGACGACGGTCACGGTCAGGCCGCTCGGCGCGGCCTCGGCGAAATCCGACGACATGGGCGGGATGGACATGGGGCATTAGCCCGTCGTTCCATGGCCTCGCGGCGGCATGTGCCCTTGCCAAGCCGCGCCCGATTGTAGCAGATGAAGGCCGCCCACAAGTCCGGCTATGGCCCGGCTCGCTTTTCCTCGCGCATCAATCGCGCCCCCTATCGTCAGCATCCGATGTTCACCGAGACCACGCGCTCCATCAAGATCACCGTCCGCCCCGCCTTCCTCCCCCAGCAATCGTCGCCGGGGGATAATCATTTCGCCTGGGCCTACAACATCCGCATCGAAAATCTCGGCAGTGAGACGGTGCAGCTGCAGTCGCGCCATTGGCGGATCACGGATGCGCTCGGCCACGTGCAGGAAGTCAAGGGGCCGGGCGTGGTCGGCGAGACCCCGGTGCTGCGTCCCGGCGACTCGTTCGAGTATCAGAGCGGCGTGCCGCTCGAGACGCCGTCAGGAATCATGGCGGGCACCTATCGGATGCGGACCGAGGCGGGCGAGAAGTTCGACGTGACGATCCCCGCCTTCTCCCTCGATTCGCCTCACCAGGCCAAGCACTGATCCGATCATGCCGGAAGACGCTCCCGAAACCCTCCGACCGACCCGCGCCGAGGCCGAGGAGGCCGTGCGCACGCTGCTGCGCTGGGCCGGCGACGACCCGGCCCGCGAAGGCCTGGCGGGCACGCCGGAACGGGTCGCCCGCGCGTACGAGGAATGGTTTGCCGGATACCACGAAGATCCGGAAGAGCTGCTGCAGCGGACCTTCGAGGAGGTCGAGGGCTACGACGAGATGGTCGTGCTCAAGGACATCCGCTTCGAAAGCCATTGCGAGCATCACATGGCGCCGATCATCGGCCGCGCCCATGTCGGCTATCTCCCGGAGAACCGGGTGGTCGGGATCTCGAAGCTGGCCCGGCTGGTCGAGGTCTACTCGCGCCGCTTCACCATCCAGGAGAAGATGACCGCGCAGATCGCCAAGACGCTGGAGGAAGCGCTGAAGCCGAAGGGCGTGGCGGTGGTTGTCGAGGCGGCGCACCAATGCATGACCACGCGCGGCGTCCACAAGCCGGGCGTGATGATGATGACCAGCCGGATGCTGGGCGCCTTCCGCAGCAACGCGGCGACGCGGCGCGAATTCCTGGCGATGATCCAGTCGCCGACGGTCGGCGTCACCGGACCGGTGTGACGCATGGTCGGGTTCGCGGTCTGGCAGGTCGTCCTGGCGGTCGCGATCGTCGCCGTGATGCTCGCCTTCGGCCGTTCGACACGCCGCGACCCTTCCTGATCGTCGAAACGCTCTCCTCGAAATGTTCGACTTCTCCTGGTCCGAGATCGTGGTGATCGGCGTGGTCGCGCTGGTCGCGATCGGGCCGAAGGATCTGCCGAAAGCCTTGCGGACTGCCGGGATCATGGTCCGCCGGGCGCGGTCGCTCGCCCGCGAGTTCCACAACAGCATCGACGAGATGATCCGCGAAGCCGAACTCGACGAAATGCGCAAGCGCATCGACGAGACGGTCAGGCTTCAGCCGGCCGAGCCCACGCCGGTCGCGCCGCCGGAGAACACCACGGAGCCGAAGATTGCTCCGCCCGATCCGCCAGTGCCGATCCAGCCCGAGCCTGCGGAATCCGCGCCGCCGGAACCGGCGCCGACCGCAGCATCCGAGCACAAGGTGGCCGAGGCGCCGCCGCCCGAGCCGCACGTCGCGCCGCCCGAACCATGACGGAGCCCGAAGACGAGGGGCGAATGCCGCTCATCGATCACCTGATCGAGCTCAGGCGACGCCTCATCTACTGCATCGTGTCCGTCGTCGTGGCCTGGGGCGTCTGCTACTGGTTCGGTCAGGATCTCCTCGACTTCCTGATCCGGCC
>DATGFU010000613.1:0-5134 GCA_035308865.1 Allostellaceae bacterium
CTCGGCGATTCGCTCTCGGCCTTCGAGATGATGTCGCCGGAATTCTATGCGCTCGGCACGACCGTCCTGAACCGCCGGCCGCCGCTGGCGCCGGACCAGCCCTTCTACGCGCTGATCGAGCTTTTGGGCACGGACCAGGCGGCCGACGAGGCGCGGCTGCACGCCCTCGTCGCCGCCGCGCTCGCCGAGGGCGCCGCGCTCGACGCCGTGGCTGCCCAGTCGCAGCGCGAATCGATCGAGCTGTGGCGCATCCGCGACGGTCCCGGCGAGTGGTCGCAGACCTGGTTCTGGCCGCAGATCTCGTTCGACATCAGTATCCCGACCGGCCGCATCGGCGATTTCATGCCGGCCTGCCGGGAAGCGGTGCTCGGCCGCTTCCCCTTGGCCCACACCGTGTTCTTCGGCCATATCGCCGATTCGAACCTGCACCTCTCGGTGCGCGCCGCGGCCGACCCGCAGCCGGTCGAGGCGATGGACGCCGTCGTCTACGACTGCGTCCGCACGTGGGGCGGCTCGGTCTCCGCCGAGCACGGGATCGGCATCCTCAAGCGGGACTATCTCGGCTATTGCCGGACGCCGGAGGAGATCGCGCTGATGCGCACGCTCAAGGCGGCCCTGGACCCTCTGGGAATCCTCAATCCCGGCAAGGTGATCCCGGAATAGCCCGGCCGGCCAAGCGCTCTCCCGCGCGCCGGGAGTATCCGCCTCTTCGACCTGGACGGGTTTCAGCCGCAGTCATTTCAAATTTCTCGCCCCGATACGCGCGTCGAACGCAGACAGGTAAGGTCGAGCCGCACCGAGGGTTGCTAGCGACTCAGCCAATTCGATATCATCGCCAGCACAATTGAGGAGATGATATCAAATGGCCTCCATTACCGTGCGCAACCTCTCCGACGAAACCCACCGCGCGCTCCGGACGCGGGCCGCCGCCCATGGCCGCAGCACCGAAGCCGAGATCCGGGCCATCCTGGACGAGATCGCGAGGCCACCGCAGCGGCTGAAGCTGGGAACCGCTCTTGTCGAGCTCTTCCGGCCTTCGGGCGGCGTCGATCTCGAGATCGAGCGCGACCCGGGGCCGGCCGAGCCCCTCGGCCTCGAATGATCCTGCTCGACACCAACGTCGTGTCCGAGACGATGCGGCGGTCGCCCGATCGGACCGTTGTCGCTTGGCTCGACGCCCAGGCTGCCGAGACGCTCCATCTCTCGGCGGTGAGCCTCGTCGAACTGCTGTTCGGCATCGCATCCCTGCCCGACGGCCGCCGGAAGGTCGAGCTGGGGCTGGCGCTCGGGACCCAGGCCGCTTCGCTGTTCGGTCCGCGGGTGATCGCGTTCGACGAAGCCGCAGCCCGGGCATTTGCCGTCGTCATGAGCCGCGCCCGATCGGCGGGCCGCGCCATCGGATTCGCCGACGGCCAGATCGCGGCGACGGCGGCGGCGCACGACTTGATCGTCGCGACGCGCGATGCGGCGCCGTTCGAGGCGGCCGGGATCCGGGTGATCGATCCGTGGCAGGGCGCGGCGTAACGCGCGCTCCTGAGGCATTCGTCATGGCATCCGCCGAATTTCTGGATGAGCGCTCCGCCGGCTGCCCCCGTCCCTTCGACGCTGCGCGCGAATCATGCCATGGTGCCGGCCCATGAGGCCGCCGCGGGCGTGGTTGAGGCAGCTCTTTGGGGAGGATGTGCGGGCGAAGCCGGAGGAGCCGCCCTCCGACGGCCTGCCGCCGTTGGCCGACTTGCCGCCGTTCCGCACCGTATCGAAGGAGACACTCGCCTGGTTGCGTGGCGAGCTCGGCTGGTCGGCCATCGCGGCCGGCGGCGTGCTCTTCGCCGCCGGCGATCCGGGTGAGACGCTGTACATCGTCATCAACGGCCTGCTGGGCGTGATCATCGCCACGCCGGACCGCGGCCAAGAGCTGGTCGCTGAGCTCCGGCCCGGCGAGACCTGCGGCGAGATGTCGATGCTGACCGGCGAGCGCCATTCGGCGACGGTCGTGGCGCTCCGCCACAGCGAGGTCTACGGGATGCCGAAAGCGGTCTTCGACCGGCTGATCGAGATCGAGCCGCATTTCATCGTCTGGCTCGCGCGTCTGCTGGTGGCGCGGCTGCATCGCACGACCTTCCGCACCCCGGCCGAGGAGACCCACGACACGGTCGCGCTGGTGCCCGCCGACCGCGGCGTGCCGATCGACGAGGTGGCGGTCGCGCTGGAATTCGCGCTCCGCGATCTCGGCGCGCGGACGGCCCATCTCGGACCCGCGGATGCCGGCGGCTCGCCGGACCAGCTGGGCCGGCTGGGCGAGGCGCACGACATCCTGCTCTTCCGCTCGGCCGACGCCACCGACCGCTGGAGCCAGTTCTGCCTGCGCGAGGCCGACCGCATCCTGCTGGTGGCCCGGCCGGGGAGCCGGCTGGACGATCCGCTGCGCCTGCCGCCCAACATGCTGGCCGGACGGGAGAAGCCGCTGGACCTCGTGATCGTCGAGCCGCCCGGCGCCGGACGGCTGGGCACGGTACCACGGGATGCGGAGCGGTTCGCCCAGATCCTGCGGATCAGGCTCGGCCATCCCGGCGACGCCGCGCGGCTGGCCCGCCACGTCGCCGGCTGCGCGCTGGGGCTGGTGCTGAGCGGCGGCGCGGCGCGCGGCTTCGCCCATATCGGCGCGGTCGCGGCGCTGCGCGAGTCGGGGCTTGCGATCGACCAGCTCGGCGGCACCAGCATGGGCGCGATCGTCGCCGCGGGCATCGCCAGCGGCTGGGACGATGCCGAGCTCCGCGAGCGCATGCACCACGCCTTCGTGCGGCGCAATCCGCTCAACGACTACACGATCCCCTGGATTGCGCTCTACAAGGGCCGCTCCGTCGACCGGCTCCTCGCCGAGAATTTCGGCGATTCGCTGATCGAGGCGCTGTGGCTGCCGTTCTACTGCGTGTCGACCAATCTCAGCCGGGGCAAGCTGCAGATCCACCGGTCGGGCTCGGTCGCGCGGGCGCTGCGGGCGAGCGCCGCCATTCCGGGCGTGCTGCCGCCCGTCGTCGAGGGGCGGGATGTCCTGGTCGACGGCGGCGTGATCGACGTCTTCCCGGTCGACGTGATGCGGGGCGCCGGACGGAGCCGGGTCATCGGCATCGACGTCGCCGAGGACGAGGCGCTGATGCTGGGCACGGAGGTGCCGCCGCGCCCCAACCTTCTGCTGCGCTTGATCCGGCCCCGCCCGCCGGAGGTTCCCGGCATCGTGAGCGTTTTGAGCCGGGTCGGCACGGTGAGCTCGCGCCTGCAGCGGACGATCAGCCGCTCGCAGGTCGATCTGCTGATCGAGCCCGATCTCGGCAACGTGCCCCTGCTCGACTGGCGCGGTTTCGACCGCACCGTCGAGGCCGGCAGGGTCGCCGCACTCCGGGCGCTCGACGGCTTCGCAGGAGGAATCGCGAGCCTTACACGTTTTTCACGTTCGCGCCCCTAGCGGCGGCCGACAGGCCTGACCACATTTTGGCCACAATCGGGCGCCCCACGCCGGATTCGGCGGCGCCGGAAGGGATCATGTCCATCATGTCCGCGCTTAGTCGCATTCTCGCCCTCTTCGTGGTGGCCGCGCTGGTGCTCGGCCCTGTCATGGCCGAGGCCAGGCCCGGCGGCGGTACCGCCAGCTTCGGCAGCCGCGGCAGCCGCAGCTACGATCCGAGCCCCGGCATGGCGCCGCTGCAGCGGAGCGTCACGCCGTCCTCGCCCAGCCAGCCCGCGACCGGACCGGTCTGGACGACGCCCGGCGGGCGCCAGCCGGCGGTCGCCGCGCCGTCCTTCTGGCGCGCCCTCACCGGCGGCTTCGTCGGCGCCTGGCTGTTGAGCACGCTGTTCGGCGGATGGGGCTATGGCGGCGTGCATCTCGGCGGGATGATTTTCCATTTGATGCTGTTCGCGCTCGTCCTCTGGGTCGGCCACGCGGTGTGGCGCGGCCTGAGCGGCCGGCCCTCCATGGGCGCGCGCGCAGCCTATTTCGGCGGCGGCTATGCGATGCCGATGGGCGGCTACCAGCCCACGCCGCGGCCGATGCAGCAGGGCGTGCGGCTCGACGACCGGGACCTTGCCGCCTTCGGCCGCATCCTCGCCGGCGTGCAGGACGCCTGGAGCCGCGGTGATCTCGACGGGCTGCGCCTCCTCGCGACCGCCGAGATGGTCTCCTACTTCGCCGACATGCTGGCCAACAACGCGAGCCAGGGTGTCGTCAACCGGGTCGAGCAGGTTGCGCTCGTCCATGGCGAGCCGCGCGAGGCCTGGCGCGAAGGCGGCGTCGACTACGCGACCTGCCATCTGCGCTGGCGTGCTGTCGACTACACGCAGCGGCTGGACAATCCCGCGGTCATCGTCGACGGCGACCCGCGCCGCCCGATCGAGGTGCAGGAATTCTGGACCTTCCGGCGTACCGCCGGCGGCTACTGGCTGCTCTCGGCGATCCAGCAGGGGCGATAGACGCCACAGAGCGGTTTCCTACTACTCCCTCTCCCGCTTGCGGGGGAGGGCCGGGGTGGGGGTCCATCCGCCCGCTCGCCGTTGAGTTGCGATGTCAATGACTCGATGACGGAGCAGTCGGCAGGCACCCCCACCCCGGCCCTCCCCCGCTACGCGGGAGAGGGAGGTCAACTTCCAGCCCAGACGCTCGCGGGCACGTAGACCTCGCCTTTCATCAGCCGGCGAGCGGTGCGGAGCAGGGCGGATTTCCGCACCGTGACGTCGGGGAAGCTTCCCCCGACCTCCAGATCCACGGTGAAGAACCCGGTCGGGTGCTCGACCTCGACCAGCTGCCGGCCCGGACCGAGGCGGGCGATATCGGCGGCGACCGAGCCGGGCAGGGCCGCGGCGGTGGCGACGCTGACCGCGCCGAGCACGCCGATCGCCTCGTGGACCCGATGCGGGATGAAGGTCCGGGTCGAGAGCGCGCCGCCATGCCGCGGCGGCGAGACGAGGCTCATCTTCGGGACGGTCTTGCGCGTCACGTCGCCGAGAGTCATGCGGCGACCGGCCTCCAGCCGGATCGCCTCGACCTTCGCCTTGACCGCGGCCTTGGCCTCGAGTTCCTCCGGCGTCTCGGCACCGGTGGCGCCGACCGCCTCGGCCGCCAGCACGACCACCGGCATGC
>DATGFU010000614.1:0-4430 GCA_035308865.1 Allostellaceae bacterium
GCGTGTTCGCGATCGGCGACGTGCGCGCCGGCTCGACCAAACGCGTCGCCGCCGCCGTGGGCGAGGGGGCCGCGGTGGTCGCTCAGATCCACAGCGTCCTGGCGCCATAGCCGAGGAGAAGCCGCATGAGCGATTCCTGCGATCATCTCAGCGGCATTCGGGACGTGGTCCCGAGCGCCCTCGGGTGCGAGGAGTGCCTGCAGGTTGGGATGCGGTGGGTGCATCTGCGGATTTGCCGGACCTGCGGCCATGTCGGCTGCTGCGACCAGTCGCCCGGCCGCCACGCGACGGCCCATTTCCACCACACGAATCACCCGATCATCGAGGGCTTCGATCCGCCCGAAGGGTGGGGCTGGTGCTATATCGATGAAGTCTTCTTCGACCTGTCGGACCGCCCGACGCCGCACACCGGTCCCATTCCGCGCTATTATTGACCGGCCGAGGGCACGACCGCGGTCGCAGGGGAAGGCCCGCTGCGGTCGGGATGGCGAATGGCCTCAACCAGCTCTCTTATCTATGGCTTCCGGTCTCGAAGGCTGCGAACCATCGCCGCTGCTCGTCGGTATCTGGGACCGAGAGGCCACGGGCCCTTCCGATCGCCTCGAAGGCGTTATCACAGCTCGACGCCGAACATGCCATGATGCATGCGGCAACGAGCGACGAACGGCCAATTCCGGCGCGGCAATGAACGACGACGCTCCGACCGGCAGTTAGGGCCGAGGACAACTGCCTGAACAGCGGCGCAGCCGCTGTCGGCGAGTCCGGTACACCCCGATCGGGAATTGGAAATGAGATGAACTCCATCCCGTGTGCACGACACTGGGTTGGCTCCTCGGTCAAGCCTAGCTCCTCGACTTCGGCCGGTTCGAGAAGGCTGACGATGATATCGACCGTCTCGGCCCGCAATCCGGCGATCTCGTCCGAAAGCCATTCGCCGCCGCGCGGCCGCGCCATGATCGCGAGGCGACCGGGGAATGGAGCTTCAACCCAATAGAGCCGTGAAAGCATCATATCTCCGTCGTGGCGGCGGATCTGCCACGTTGAAGACTTCTGAGACTCAAGCGTCCAGGACCTTGCGCAGAGAGGCCCCGATCTGGCCGCCGCAATAGGCGTCCCCGTAGTCCTTCCGCGCCTTGGCGGCCAGCTTGGCCAGCGGCGGCAGAGCCGCCACTCGCCGCGTCAGGGCGGCCGTCACGGGTGCGGCTTCATCGAGGATCGCCTCGATCTTGCGGAAGCGGTCGGCCATGGTCGACCACAGGATGGCCGTGACGATGTCGGCGATGCCCGGCGCCTCGCCGCCCAGCAGGAAGCCGGACTCCGCCTTCAGGCCGTGGCGGCGGCCGATCTCCTCCCAGAACAACATCCACTTCTTCAGGCGCGGGACGAAGTCGTGCCAGCGCTTTTCCGTCCACATCTCGCGGCCGCCATCGAGGGTGATCTCGTCGATCACGTCGTTGGCGTCGTTGACGACCTTCATGGTCAGGGCGCGCAGGGCAGGGGTGGCCGGCAAGAGGTCCAGCGTCTCGCCGAGATAGAAGACGACGGCCGGCATCTGGGCGATGGCAAAGTTCGCCTTCCTGTCGATCAGCAGGGGCGGGCCCATGAACGGGACCGGCATGTCGGCCGCCGGACCGCCCATGAGCTTGGAGATGGCGGCGTCGCCGCACTCGGTCCAGGTCTTGCCGGCATGGGCGAGGACGGCGCGCACGAACTGACCGCGGAACGGCACGGACCAGTAGTAGAGGTCGTAATCGGACATTTCGGGGCTCCAGGTCAGGCTCTGCAGGACTTTCCGGGGATCGACGACAGGCGTGAGACTGACCGCGCCGAGAGGAAAGCGCGCTGCCTCACGGCGTCGCGTCGACGGAGTCGAAGACCTCGAGCGAATGCTGGAACGGTTCCGGGCCCAGCGCCATCGGGCCGACGAAGGGGCGGCTGAGCACGAAGGTTATGCAGAGCAGCATGGCGATGACGCTGGCCATGACGGCGCAGGAAAGCGTGTGTGGCCACCTCCGCTCCATGTAGAGGAAGAAGCTCATCACCACGACGATACCGCCGATCCCGACGGCGGCCACCCACATGATCGGCGGCAGGGCGTCGCCCGCCTCCAGCGTGCGCTTGTTCCGGTCGGCCAGGATCTGGCCGAGGATTGCGAGCACCGCCCCGTCGATGGCGGAATCGCTCGCCCGGACATCGGCGCCGAGGTTCTGGAAGACGCGGTACATACCGAGCGCGGCGGCGCGGGCCTCGACGCTGGTGCCGCCGGATTGCGACTGGACCCGCCACTCGTCCTGGATGACCGCCCTGGTATAGGCGCGGATCAGGCGGCGGAGCTCGGCGCCGGACGCCGTCTCCATGCCGGCGCTGGCGCGGTAGAGCGTGGCCAGCGCCGAGGCCTCCTCGGCGACATTGGCGTGGGCCGCGTCATAGGCCTCCCACACCGCGACCACGAGGAAGGCCAGGAACACCGCGTAGATCGTCCCGGCCGTCTGGAAGATCGGCACGATGACGGCGTTGTGGCCTTCCGCGACATGCGCATAGACCAGCTGCCGGACCATCAGCGTGCCGATCGCGGCCAAGGCGAACGTGCCGAAGATGATCGCGAAGAACGGCAGGAACGTGCTCACGCGGCCCCCCGAAAGGGGCGGCGGAGCCGCCGCCCGGCGTTAGCTTAGCCCGATAATGTTACCGTCTGAGTCGATGTCGATATGCTCCGCCGCCGGCCGCTTCGGCAGGCCGGGCATGGTCATGATCTCGCCGCAGAGCGCCACCACGAACCCGGCGCCGGCCGACAGCCGGACCTCGCGGACGCCGACGGTATGACCCGAGGGCGCGCCGCGCAGATTGGGGTCGGTCGAGAAGCTGTACTGCGTCTTGGCCATGCAGATCGGCAGCGAGCCGTACCCGGCGCCCTGCCATTCGGTCAGCCGCTTCATCGCCGAGGCCTCGATCGCGACGTCCTTGGCGCCGTAGATCTGAGTGGCGATGGTGTGGATCTTCTGGTCGAGCGGCAGGTCGTCCGCATAGAGGCGGCGATAGTCGGCGGCGGCGCTCTCGGCGATCTTCACAACCTCTTCAGCGAGCGGGAGCGCGCCGGCGCTGCCTTGCGCCCAGTGCCGGCAGACATGCATCGGCACGCCGAGCTCGGCGCAGATATCCGCCACCGCCTGGGCCTCGGCCGGCGTGTCGGCGGTGAAGTGGTTGAGCGCCACCACCGCGGGGATGCCGAATTTCCTCAAATTCTCGACATGACGGCGGAGATTGGCGCCGCCGGCGCGCACCGCGGCGACGTTCTCGCTGCCGAGCGCCGCCTTCTCGACGCCGCCATGCATCTTGAGCGCCCGCACGGTGGCGACGATCACCGCCGCGGAAGGCGAGATGCCGGCATAGCGGCACTTGATGTCGAGGAATTTCTCGGCCCCGAGATCGGCGCCGAACCCGGCCTCGGTTACGACGTAGTCGGCGAGGCCGAGCGCCGTCGTCGTCGCCAGCACCGAGTTGCAGCCATGCGCGATATTGGCGAACGGGCCGCCATGGACGAAGGCGGGGGTGCCCTCCATCGACTGCACGAGGTTCGGCATCAGCGCGTCCTTGAGGAGGACGGCGAGCGAACCGATGCCTTCGATCTGGGCGGCGGTCACCGGCTTGCGGCCGCGCGTCTCGCCGATGACGATGCGGCCGAGCCGCTCCTTCAGGTCTTCCAGCGAGGTGGCGAGGCAGAAGATGGCCATGATCTCGCTGGCCACGACGATGTTGAACCCGTCCTCGCGCACCGGCCCGTCGAGCCCGACGACAATGTGGCGCAGCGCCCGGTCGTTGAGGTCGATCGCCCGCTTCCAGGTGATGCGCCGCGTGTCGATGTCGAGCGGATTGCCCCAGTAGACGTGGTTGTCGATCATCGCGGCCAGCAGGTTGTTCGCCGCGCCGATCGCGTGGAAATCGCCGGTGAAGTGGAGATTGATCTCCTCCATCGGCACGACCTGGGCATAGCCGCCGCCGGCGGCGCCGCCTTTGGATCCGAAGCACGGCCCGAGGCTGGGCTCGCGCAGGCAGATCGCCGTCTTGTGGCCCAGCCGGTGCAGCGCGTCGCCGAGACCCACGGTCGTCGTGGTCTTGCCTTCGCCGGCCGGGGTCGGGCTGATCGCGGTGACCAGGATCATCTTGCCGCGCTTGTTCTGCCGCGCCTGCGCCACGACCTCAGGTGCGAGCTTCGCCTTGGTCGGGCCGTAGCGGTAGACCGCATCCTCCGGCACGCCCAGCGAGGCGGCGATCTCTGTGATCGGCTTCAGCCGCGCCGCGCGGGCGATCTCGATGTCGGATTTAGGGGTGGTCACGTACGGGTCTCCCTCTGCCTGTCCGCCTTTGGCCGGCGCAATCTAAGGCGATGACGCGGGCGCCGTCGAGGTGCCAGCGTCGAGGATTCGCCTAAC
>DATGFU010000615.1:0-4180 GCA_035308865.1 Allostellaceae bacterium
GATCTGGCATCAGCGGCGTCGCGATGGCGACCGGCACGCGGATCAGTTGCGCCAGGATCAGCACCCGGAGATTGGTGTCGTCGCGGCCCTGTGCATGAAACCTATGATTGATCGCAAGCCCGATCAGCACTCCCAGCAGCGAGGCGAAGAATTGCACGGTGCCGAGCGCCGGGCCGATCTGCTGCGGCGTCCAATGGTAGGTCCGGATGAAGAAGGTGAAGAGCCACTGGTTGGTGCCGAAGAGGCTGATCGAGCTCAGCCCCAGCCCGACGAACATCGGCACGAAGACCTGCCATTTGCCGCCCAGGAAGCCGAACACCTCTCCCCATTCGCGGAGCGCATTGCGGATCGGCGGCGCCCCACGGTCGCGCCGCGGCGGCTCGACCAGCGTCAGCAGCAACAGGGCGACGATCAGCCCCGGCAGGCCGGCGAAGAGGAAGAGGAGCTGCCAGTTATGGATCGTACCGATGACCGGGACCGCGTAGTCCGGCAAGGTGGCGAGGAACCCCAACGCCACGCCGCCCCCCATGAAGGACAGCGCGTTGCCGCCGATGAACCCCAGCTGCAGCACGCCGATCGCCCGCGGCAGGCGCGCCGGCGGAAAATAGTCGGCCAGCATCGAATAGGTCGCCGGCCCGTTCACCGATTCCCCGGCGCCGATCAGGAACCGGGCGAGGAAGAGCTGCCAGAACCCCTGCGCCACGCCGCAGCCAGCGGTCGCCAGGCTCCAGAAGCCGATCGCCGCCGCCAGCATGTGCTTGCGGCTGGTCCAGTCGACGAAGCGCGACAGCGGGATGCCCACGAAGAGATAGAACGGCACCAGGGCGAAACCCTGCAGCAGGCTCACCTGGAATTCCGAAAGATGGAGATCGCGCTTGATCGGCGTCACCAGCAGCGAGACCGAGTTCGCGTCGATCTGATTGAACGTCAGCGCCAGGGTGAAGACCGCGACCGCGTACCAGGCGGTCCGCGTCTCCGGCCAGGCTTGCCCCGGCGTCGCGGCGGCGGCGCCGCGTGAAATCATGTCGCCCCCTCCCCTGCTCGAACGCCTCGTGACCTCGTGCCGCCCGGCTGCTATAGCCGAATGCCGTATGCTTGCGAACTCACGGAATTCGCCCGCGCCTTGGAAGGAGACGTCATGAAGGCCTATGTGCTCGAAGCCGGCTCGACCAGCCTTGACGGGCTCAAGCGCGTCGAGCGGCCGGATCCGAGTCACGGTCCGCGCGAGGTGCTCGTACGCATGCGTGCGGCGTCGCTCAACTTCCGCGATCAGGCCGTGGCCACCGGGCGCTATTTCGGCGGGCCGGTCCGCCGTGACACGGTTCCCCTCTCGGACGGCGCCGGCGAGGTGCTCTCCATCGGCGACCAGGTCACGCGCTTCAAGCCCGGCGACCGCGTTGCGCCGACCTTCTTCCAAGGCTGGATCGACGGGCCGTTCGGCCCGATCCTCGACCGGGCGCTGGGCTCGCCGCTGGATGGCGCGCTGGCGGAGCTGGCGGTGTTCGACCAGGACGGGCTCGTCGCGATCCCGCCGTCGCTCAGCTTCGAGGAGGCGGCCTGCCTGCCTTGCGCCGCGCTGACGGCCTGGCACGCGCTCATGGCGCACCGGCCTTTGCGGCCGGGCGAGACGGTGCTGGCGCTCGGCACCGGCGGCGTCGCGATGTTCGCCCTGCAATTCGCGCACGCCGCCGGCGCCCGCGTGATCGTGACATCGTCGAGCGACGACAAGATCGCCCGCGCCAAGGCGCTGGGCGCGTCCGACGGAATCAACTACCGGACAAGCCCCGATTGGGAGAAGGAGGTGATGAAACTGACCGGCGGACATGGGGCCGACCGCGTCATCGAACTTGGCGGCGTCGGCACGTTCGGCCGCTCCGTCCAGGCCGTCGCCTATGGCGGCGAGATTTCGCTGATCGGCGTTCTGGCGCCGCCGGGTGCCGATACCAACCTACCCGTCCTCATGGTGAAGAACGCCGCCGCGCGCGGCATCTTCGTCGGCAGCCGCCGAATGTTCGAGGACATGAACCGGGCGATCGAGATCAACTGCATCGCACCGGTGATCGACCGCACCTTTCCTTTCGACGCCGCCGCCGACGCCTTCCGGCATCAGATGACCGGGTCGCATATGGGAAAGATCGTCATTACCATCTGACAGAAGAGAGAGCCTTCCTGCAATCATGACTGGTGTTAAGGACCTTCCGACGCTTCTGCGTCATCTTGAACCATGCCTTTCGCAACCTGTGTACGTCTTCGCAACCCTGCCGAACGATGCACCCCTGCCCGCGGATCTCGCGTGGCAGATGATGTTTCGAGAACACGAAGGGCTGACCCTCGTACTTGAGGAGGGCGAGGCACGCCGCGCCGGGCTCGCCGGCACCTTCCGCTGCCGGATGCTGACCCTGCGGGTGAATTCCTCGCTCGAGGCAGTCGGCTTGATCGCGACCGTCAGCGCCCGCCTTGCCGCTTCCGGGATTCCAATGAACCCGGTGTCGGCCTACCGCCACGACCACGTCTTCGTGCCGGTCGAGCGGGCCGACGACGCGTTACGCCTGCTGCTGGCGCTGGCCGCCGAAGCGGGTCACGCCACGCTGGGCCGGCGATAGTCCCGGAAATCGTCGCGCAGTTTGGCCTTCGATATCTTGCCCGTGGCGGAGTGCGGGATCTCTGCCATGGCAACGATATCGTCCGGCAGCCACCATCTGGCGACCCGCTCGGCCAGGAAGGCGAGGATCGCTTCCTTGTCGAGCGGGCGGCCGGGCTGCAGCACCACCACCAGCAGCGGCCGCTCGCTCCATTTCGGATGCGGCACACCGATCACCGCGGCCTCGCCGACATCGGGATGGGCCAGCGCAGCATTCTCGAGGTCGATCGAGCTGATCCACTCGCCGCCCGACTTGATCACGTCCTTCGCCCGGTCGGTCAGGCGAAGGTACCCGTCTTCATCGATGGTGCCGACATCGCCAGTACGGAACCAGCCGTCCCGGTCGAAGGCGTCGCGCGTCGCCGCCTCGTCGCCGAAATAGCCGCTGATGATCCAGGCGCCGCGAACCCAGACTTCGCCGATCGATGTCCCGTCATGCGGCAGTACCTGCCCCTCGGCGCCGACCAGCTTCATCTCGACGAGATAGGGTGGCCGGCCCTGGCTCTCGATCGCGGCGCGGCGATCCTCTTCGGGAGCATCCGCGTGGTGATGCTTCAGCGCAGCCACCGTGCCCAGCGGGCTCATCTCGGTCATGCCCCAGCCCTGCCGCGCCTCGATTCCGTAGCTTGCGAACGCGTCGATCATCGACGGTGGTGCGGCCGAGCCGCCGATCAGGACGCGCTTCAACGGCCCGAAGCCGTTTCCGGTCCGGCCGGCATGGTCGAGCGCGCCGAGCCACAGAGTCGGCACGCCGGCCGAGCAGGTCACCCTTTCCTCGCGGAACAGAGAGCACAGGCTCTCGCCGTCGAGATGCTGCCCCGGCATGACGAGCCGGGCGCCGGTGAGCGGGGCCGAATAGGCGGTGCCCCACGCGCAGGCGTGGAACATGGGCACCACTGGGCAGACGCTGTCCCCGGCCGTCAGGCCCAGCATGTCCGCGGTGCTCGATGCCATGGCGTGGAGCACGGTCGAGCGGTGGCTGTAGAGCGCGCCCTTGGGATTGCCGGTCGTGCCGGAGGTATAGCAGAGCATCGCCGCGCGGCGCTCGTCGAACTCGGGCCACGCGTAGCCTTCGTCCTCCGCATCGAGCAGCGCCTCGTAGGAGAGGAACTCCGGATCGGAAGGCGGCATGGCCGCCTCGGGGAGCAGCAGCACGATCCGCTCGACCAGCGGCAGATGCGGCAGCAGCTTCTCCAGCAACGGCACGAATGTTCCATCGGCGAAGAGGATGCGGTCGCTCGCGTGGTTGATCATGTAGATCAACTGCTCCGGGAAGAGCCGCGGATTGACCGTATGCAGCACCGCGCCCATGCCCGAGACGCCGTAATACACTTCGAGGTGCCGGTGCGTGTTCCAGGCGAGGCTCGCCACACGGTCGCCCTCGCCGATGCCGAGCCTCCGCAGTGCTTTCGCCAGACGCCGCGCCCGCCGCTCGACCTTGGCGTAATTGGTGCGGTGGAGGGTCCGATCGAACTCCCGCGACACGATCTCCGTCCTTCCATGGACGCGCGCCGCGTGATCGATGAGCCCCGAGATCAG
>DATGFU010000616.1:0-6392 GCA_035308865.1 Allostellaceae bacterium
TCTCGCTGGTTCCGTCGGGCAGGCGGGGAATCAGCGAAAGCAGGCGCTCTTCCGTCATTCCTCCCGTCCAGGCCAGCCCGAACACGTGGTCGTTCGCGACGCACCCATGTTGCGCAATCGCCGAACGCAGCTGGCGGGTCCACAGATTGAGTGCGGCCGCCCCGACACGTCCAGGGCGGCGATGCGCTTCCGCCGCCTTGATGACACCACGCGGCTCCGCCGGCACCCGGACCGCGCGCAAGCCGTACCGCGATCCCACCCGAAGAATCAACGACGCGATCGTCGGGTGGAGATGAAAGTGCTTGTGGGCATTCACGTGATCCAGAAGCAGGCCGGTCGCCGCGAAGGCTTCGAACTGTGCCGATATCTCGCGCTCGAGTTGGCGGCGGATACCGGAACTTAGGAAGAACCGGAAGGCCTGGGTCACCATCTCGCGCGGGAAGCGGCCGCTGGAATCGACCAGATCCGGCACCGATTCGGCCGGGGAGACGGGTCTGCCGTCGGCGAGAACGACATGCAGCCCGACCGCCAGCCCGGGGAGGCGGCGCGCCCGCGCAACGGCGTCCTCCGCCGCTTCCTCGCCGACCATCAGGCTGGCGCTGGTCAGGACCCCGTCCCGATAGGCGTGCTCGACCGCCTCGTTGACCGATAGATCGAGGCCGAAATCGTCGGCCGAAAGGATGACGCGCTTCAGTGCGCGACCTGATGCCGCTCGCGCAGGAACTGGAAGAACTCCACCCCTTCGCGCAGCCGCCGCTTCATCATCTCCGGGCTCATCACCATCTCGCCGACCAGCGAGGCGATCTTGCCGGCGCGGAAATAGAAGCGCTTGTAGAAGGTCTCCACCGAATCGAAGATCTCGGTGTGCGAGAGGTGCGGGTAGTGGAGCGGCGCCATCTGCACCCCGTGCTCGTCGATCAGCTCGGCATGCTCGGCGTCGAGCCAGCCGTTCTCGACCGCCTGCTGGTACAGAAACGTGCCGGGATAGGGCGCCGCCAGGGAGACCTGGATGGTGTGCGGGTTGATCTCGGTGGCGAAGCGGATCGTCTCCTCGATCGTCTCGCGCGTCTCGCCCGGCAGGCCGAGGATGAACGTGCCGTGGATGGTCACGCCCAGCTTGCGGCAATCCTGGGTGAAGCGCTTGGCGACCTCGATCCGCATGCCCTTCTTGATGTTGTGCAGGATCTGCTGGTTGCCGGATTCGTAGCCGACCAGCAGCAGCCGCAGCCCGTTATCCTTCAGCACCTTGAGCGTGTCGTAAGGGACATTGGCCTTGGCGTTGCACGACCACATGACGCCGAGCTTGCCGAGCTCCTTCGCGATCGCCTCGGCGCGCGGCAGGTTGTCGGTGAAGGTGTCGTCGTCGAAGAAGAACTCGCGCACCTGCGGAAAATACTGCTTGGCGAGCTTGATCTCCTCGACCACGTGCTCGACCGACCGCGTGCGGTAGCGATGCCCGCCCACCGTCTGCGGCCACAGGCAGAAGGTGCAGCGCGACTTGCAGCCGCGGCCCGTATAGAGCGAGACGTAGGGGTGCTTCAGGTAGCCGATGAAGTAGTCCTCGATGCGGAGATTGTCCTTGTAGACCTCCGTCACGAAGGGCAGCTGGTCCATGTCCTCGATGATGGCGCGCTCGCGGTTGTGGACGATCATGCCGTCGCGGTTGCGCCAGCTGATCCCGTCCACCGCGTCCCAGTCGCGGCCCTCGGCCAGTTCCTTGATAGTGAAGTCGAACTCCTCGCGGGCGACGAAGTCGATCGCCTCGCCGGCCTGTTCCAGGCTCTTCTGCGCCTCGACCGCGACCTTGGCGCCGACGAAGCCGATCTTGAGGTTCGGGTTCTCGTCCTTCATCGCGCGCGCGACCTTGACGTCCGACTGGAAGGACGGCGTCGAGGTGTGAAGGACCGCCAGCTCGAAATCCTTGGCGAGCGGCACCACGTCGCCAAGCGTCTGGCGGGCCGGGGGCGCATCGATCAGCCGCGAGCCGGGCACCAGCGCCGCCGGCTGGGCCAACCAGGTCGGGAACCAGAACGAGCGGATTTCGCGCCGCGCCTGATACCGCGATCCCGCGCCGCCATCGAAACCCTCGTAGGACGGGGCCTGCAGGAACAGCGTCTTCATCATGCCAACTCGTCTCCCTCGAGCCTGAGCTCGCCACGACGCCCGACCTCGAAACGGCTGTCGCGCCACGTCACGCGATGGCTGCAAAAGCTCGCCGCCAGCACGATTTGCGACAGGATCTCGCGTAGCGGGACCAATGCCATGCCCATCGGCCGGAGGCCGAAAAGCCGATCGCACATATATACGAGGCTCAGCCGCACCGCCAGACTCGCCCCCAGGAGTAGCCATGCGCCAGGGCCGAAGCCGAGCAGCGGCAGCGCTGCCAGCGCCAGCGCCACCGGATTGGTGATGACCGAGGCGGCAAGCCCGGCCGGCTGCACCACCCGGATCGTGCGGTGCCACCGCAGCTCGTGCCGGAACAGCGCCCGCAGGCTCGGCTCCTCCACCACGTTCTCGATGACGTAGCGCGAGATCACGACCTTCAGCCCGAGGCTGCGGACGAGCACCCCGATATCGTAATCGTCGGCCAGCTGATCCATCAGCCGGGTGAAGCCGCCGATCTGGTCCAGCGTCCGCCGGCGAAGCGCGATGGTCGAGCCCGAGCAGAACGGCGCCGCGTTCATCGCCCGTCCCGCCAATACCGAGGGCAGGAAGCCGTAATTGATGAAGCCGCAGCCCAGCCGCGAGGCGAACCCGCCCACCGGCCGCGCTGTGTAGAGCGTGGTCGAGGCGCCGACTTCCGGCTGCATCAGCGGACCCACGACCGCCGAGAGGTAGTCCGGCGTCACCCGCATGTCGCTGTCCGACATCACCAGCACGTCGTGCTTGGCGGCGGGCAACATGTTGGCCAGGTTGCAGATCTTGAAGTTGGTCCCGGGCAGCGATCCGTCGATAACGAGCGTGATGTCGGAGTCGGGGAAATCGGCGATGAGGCGCCGCGCCACTGCCACCGCCAAGTCCGACTCGCGATGGGCGCCGATCACAAGTTGGACAGGTGCCGGATAGTCCTGGCGGCAGAATGAGGCGAGATTCTCGTATAGCTCGGGATCGAGTCCGCAGACCGGCTTCAGCAGCGTGACCGCCGGCGGCGCCGCAGGCGCGATCGTCTGCTCGCGTCCGAATCGCCAGACCGCCGCGAGAGCGACGGCCATGTAGGCCACGCCGAGGATGGCCAACGACGCCAGTATTGCGCCGAGGATGGTGAATACGATCGCCACGCCGCTCTCAGTCCCGCATCGTGCCCACTAGATGTGTACTTTTATCACCGCTGCCGAATGCGGCACCGTCATGGCGGGGTCCCGCTTCGCCGATGCCGTTGTCACTTCGCGGCGGCGACGGTGTCAAGTACCGCGGTATTCGCCGGTGCCATGCCGGACTTACGAAGCGCTGGCGGGGCGGCGCTCGCAAGCGGCAGCTCGATGATCGCCTTGAGGCCCGGCGTCTCCGGCCGCTCCAGGTTGTCGGTCAACTGGACGGTCCCGCCGTGCAGCCGCGCGACGGCGCGCACGAGGCTGAGGCCCAGCCCCTTCCCCTCGGAGGTGCGGCTGGCCTCGAGCCGGACGAAGCGGTCGAAGACGCGGTCGCGCGCCTCCTCGGGCACCCCCGGCCCGTCATCCGCGACGATGACCTTCGCTCGCGCGCCGTTTATCTCCAGCGAAACTGTCGCGTGCCCGCCTTCCGGCGTGTATTTGAGCGCGTTCTCGATGAGGTTCGAGAACGCCCGGCTGAGCAGATGCCGGTTACCGCGAATCTCCGCCGGGCCGCGCGGCAGGTCGGCGCTCAGTGTGATCGACTTCTCCTCGGCCACCGGCTCGTAGAAATCGACGAGTCCGCCGAGCAGCGAGGGCAGGTCGACTAGCGACATGTCGGTGCGGATCGTCCCCGCCTCGGCCTCGGCGATCTGCAGCAGGGCCGCGAAGGTCTGGAGCAATTGGTCGGCATCGTCGATCGCGGCGACGAGCGCGCCGTGGTGCGGCCCTTGCTGGTCGGGCTGCTCGCGCAGCGCCATCTCGAGCCGCGACCTGAGCCGCCCCAGAGGCGTTCGCAGATCGTGCGCGATATTGTCGCTGACCTGTCGGATTCCCTCCATCAGGCGTTCGATGCGGTCGAGCATCGCGTTGAGATTCGTCGCCAGCCGGTCGAATTCGTCGCCGGTGCCGCGCACCGGAATGCGCCGGCCGAACTCGCCGGCCATCACCTTGTCGCTGGCCCGGTTGATCGTCTCGATGCGGGCCAGCACCCGGCGGCTCAGCACCAGGCCGCTGACCAGGCCGAGCAACACGGTGAGCGCTCCCGACCAGCCCAGGGCCATGACGATGCGGTGGGTGAACTGGCTGCGTTCCGAGAGATCGCGGCCGACCAGCAGCTGGTATCCGCCGGCCAGGAGGAAACTGGTCGCCTGGGCGACATGGCGCGGCTCGCCGGGCCGGCTGGCGTCGAGCCTGAAGCGCATCCAGCCGTCGGGATCGACGGTGACGTCGGGCCATTTCGTCAGATTGCCGGCGAGCGGACGCTGCTGCGCGTCGGTCAGCAAGTAGAGCATGACGCTGCCGCGTTCCGGATCGCTGCGGTCGGCGATGACCTCGATCAGGCCCGTCAGCCCGCGCTGGCGGTACTGCTCGGCAAGGCCGGTGATCTCGGCGTCGATCGTCTCGTCGGTCTGCTGGTCGGCATAGACGACGGTCTGCCAGTAGATAAGCGCCAGGCCGGCCACCACCGAGGCGGCGAACAGGCCGAAATAGGCGAGAGCCAGCCGGAACGTGCTGGTCTTGAGAAGCTCAATCACCGGACTTCAGACAGTAGCCGGCCCCCCTGACCGTATGCAGCATGGGTTTCGGGAAGCCCTTGTCGATCTTCTGCCTCAGCCGGCTCACATGGACGTCGATGACGTTGGTCTGGGGGTCGAAATGGTAGTCCCAGACCTGCTCCAGCAGCATGGTCCGGGTGACGACATGCCCGGCGTGGCGGGCCAGCACCTCAAGCAGCCGGAACTCGCGCGGCAGCAGATCGATCTCGCGCCCCCGGCGGGTGACTGAGCGGGCGAGGAGGTCGATCTCGAGCTCGCCCACCCGGAGCCGCGTCGTCGCCTGCGGCGCCGACCGCCGCCGGGTCAGCGCCTCCAGCCGGGCCAGCAGCTCGGAGAACGCATAGGGCTTGGTGAGGTAGTCGTCGCCGCCGGCCTTGAGCCCGCGCACCCGGTCGTCCACCGCATCGAGCGCCGACAGGATCAGCACCGGCGTCTGGTCCTCGCCCGCCCGCAGCGCCGCGACGATCGCCAGCCCATCCACGCCGGGCAGCATGCGATCGACGACCATCGCGTCGTAGGTGCCGCCGGTCGCCATGACCAGTCCTTGCGTGCCGTCGGCGGCGTGGTCGACGGTGAAGCCGCTTTCGCGCAGCCCCTTGATCAGGAACGCCGCGGCCTCACGGTCGTCTTCGACGACGAGCAGCTTCACCGGCACCTCCCGGAGCGCAGCGCGGCCGCGGCCGCGCGATGGTGCGGCTCAGCCGTTCTTGCCCTCCGGCTCGATGGCGATGAAGCGGTTCTGGCCGCGCCGGTTGACCAGCAGCAGCACCGACTTCTTGTCGCCGGGCTTCACCGTCTTGACCTGGGCGACGACATCGTCGGGGTTGCCCACATCCTTGCCGTTGACCTGGACGATCACGTCGCCCGCCTCGATGCCGTGATCGGCCGCGGGGCTGCCCTCCTTGACCCGGCTGACCAGCACGCCCTGAACCTCCTTGGGCACGTTGAGGCGCTTGCGGACGTCGGGATTGAGCTGCGACAGCGTGAGGCCGAGCGACGACACCTTGCCGGGCTTGTCCTCGCCGAGCGAGGCGTTCTGCACCTTGGCCTCGTCGAGAAGCGCCACCGTCACCTGCACCGTCACCGGCTGGCCGTTGCGCAGCACGGTCACGTCCACCGACTTGCCGATGGTGGTCTCGGCCACCAGCCGCGGCAGGTCGCGCATCTTGTCGACCGGCTTGCCGTCGAACTTCTCGACCACGTCGCCGACCTTGATCCCCGCCTTGGCCGCCGGGCTGTTGTCGGAAACGGCGGTCACCATGGCGCCGATCGGATGGTTCTGGTCCATCCCGGTGATGCTCGAGGCGATCTCCGGCGTCACCTCCTGGATATACACGCCGAGCCAGCCGCGCTCGACATGGCCCGCGTTCTTCAGCTGCTCGAGCACCGGCTTGGCGCTGTTCGACGGGATCGCGAAGCCGATGCCGACCGAGCCGCCGTTGGGCGAGAAGATCGCGGTGTTGATGCCGATCACCTCGCCGTTGAGGTCGAAGGTGGGACCGCCCGAGTTGCCCTTGTTGATCGA
>DATGFU010000617.1:0-7111 GCA_035308865.1 Allostellaceae bacterium
TCGAGCATGCCCTGCTCGACATGGTCGTACCAGGAAAGCGCGCTGCCGGTCTGCTTCGTCTTCCAGCCGCAGACATAGAGCCTGTCCTCTGCCCGTGTCAGAGCGACGTAGAGAAGCCGCCGATATTCCTCGTCGCGGCGCCGGATCGCCTCTTCCCGCGCCGCCGCGGCCAGCGGCGCCGCCGCGGCCCGCCCCGGCGCCCACAGCACCAGCCCGCTCTCCGGCCACAGCAGCTCGGACACGCGGGTCGGCACGGAGACCGTGTCGGGCAGGAAGACGATCGGCGCCTGCAGCCCCTTGGCGCCATGGACCGTCATGATCCGCACCTCGTCGCGGCCCCCCGGATCGAGGTCGCGCTTGACCTCGGCGGCGCCGCGCTCGAGCCAGGCCAGGAAGCCTTGCAGCGACGGCACGTGGCTCTGCTCGAAGGCGAGGCTCTGGGCCAGGAACTCGTCGATCGCGTCCTCCGCCTCGTGGCCGAGCCGGCCGATCAGGCGCCGCCGGCCGCCGCCCGCGCCGAGCAGGCCGGCATAAAGCTCGAACGGCGGCACGAAATCGGCGCGGGCGAGGAGCGCCTGGAGCATCGCGGCCGCCGCCTGCGCCCACTCCGCCCTGTGCCGGCGCAGTGCCGCCCACAGCGTCCCCTCGCGGCCATAGGCCAACGTGAAGAGCTGGTCCTCGTCGATGCCGACGAGCGGGCTCTTCAACACAGTCGCCAGCGTCAGGTCGTCCTCGGGCAGCAGCAGGAAACGGCCCAGCGCCATCAGATCCATGACCGCAATCTGCCCGGTCAGCACCATGCGGTCGGCGCCGGCCACCGGAACGCCGCGGCGCTTGAGCGCCCGCAGCAGCTCCCCGACGAAGCCGGTGCGGCGGCGTACCAGCACCAGCACGTCGCCGGCACGGACCGGCCGGTCCGCCGAATCGAGGCGCTCGCCCGAGTCGATCCAGTGGCGGATCGTGTCGGCAACAAGCTGGGCGAGGCGCGCCCGCGGTTGCGCCTCCGGCCGGACCGGCGCCAGCGGCACCCATGGCTCCGGCGCCTCGTCCTCCGATGGTTCCAGCGCCGGCCACAGCTCGACGCGGCCGGCATGGCCGCAACGGAACGGCTCGTGACGGATCTCGGCGCCGTCGAGCGCGACCCCGTCCCGCGCCTCGTCGCACGCGAAGACGCGATCGACCACGTCGAGCACGGCCTTGGTCGAGCGGAACGACACGGTCAGCGGGACGTCGCGCCACAACAGCGGATCGACCGCGTGCACCTTCTCGGCGAAATGCGCCCGCATCGCGACGAAGGCGCGCGGATCGGCCCGCTGAAAGCCGAAGATCGACTGCTTGGCGTCGCCGACCGCGAAGACGGTGCGGCCGGGATCGCGGGCGCCCTGCCCGGCGAAGAACTCCTCCGCCAGCGCGGACACCACCTGCCACTGGTCGGGATTGGTGTCCTGGGCTTCGTCGATGAGGATGTGGTCGATGCCGCCGTCGAGCTTGTAGAGCACCCACGGCGCCACGCCGGGCCGCGCCAGCAGCGCCCGCGTCTGCAGGATCAGGTCGTCGTAATCGATCAGCCCGCGGCGGCGCTTCTCGGCCGCGTAATCGTCGAGGAACCCGGCGGCGAGCCGGACCAGTGCCGCGGTGGCTGCGTAGGCGCAGACCGAGGCCAGGTGCCGGCAGGCGGCGTCGAGCCGCGCCTGCTCGGCCTCCAGCGCCGGCACGAGCCAGGGCTGGGCGGCCGCCAGCGCCTTGGTCGCGAGGCTCTTGCGCGGGCGACGCTCGGCGGTGAGGAAGACGGCCAGATGCGCCTCCAGCCCAGCCTCGCGCGCCGCGGCGTCCATCGCGAGCCACGCGCCGAGCGCCTCGCCGGCCCGCTGGTCCGTCACCTTGTCCGACCCGGCCAGCAGCGCCGCGGCCCGGCGCAACGCCGCCCCGTCGAACGCGCGCTCGTCGCACAGCGACCGCCGGCACGCCGCCTCGTTCTCGCCCTTCGCCACACCGAGCGCGTGGCGCAGGCGATCGAGGAAGGCGTCGAGCCCGTCGTCCAGCAGCCGCGCCAGCCGTCCGCGCTCCAGCGTCGCCGCCTGGATAAGCGCGGCGAAGCGATCTTCGTGGATATGCGCGGTTACGATCGCCAGGGCCTCGGCCAGCGCCGGCACGCGCCGCGCCCGCTCCAGCATGGTCGCCTGCGCCCCGGACAGCAGCTCGGCCGTGCTGCGCTCGTCCATCACCTCGAATTGCGGCGCCACGCCGGCCTCCAGCGGGAAGCGGCGCAGCACCGATTGGCAGAAGGCGTGGATCGTCATGATCCGCATGCCGCCCGGCGCATCCAGCACGCGCGCGAAGAGCTGCCTGGCGCGGGTGAGCCGCTCGGGATCAGGCCGCTCGCCCGCGATCGTCCTGATGTCCTCGCGGAGACCCTCGTCGCCCGCCACCGCCCACTTCGAAAGCCGGTCGTTCAGCCGGTTCGCCATCTCGGCAGCGGCAGCCTTGGTGAAGGTGAGACACAGGATCTTCGCGGGCGGGGTGTCCGCCAGCAGCAGGTTGAGGACGCGGTCCGTCAGGACCTTCGTCTTGCCGGTGCCGGCCGAGGCCGCCACCCAGACCGAGCGCCTTGCGTCGGCGGCCTGTCGCTGGTCGTGGTCGGGATCCGGGGCGATCATCGGGATGATTTTCCCATGCCGCCGACGCGGATGATAGCGCGCCGCGCGCTACGCCGAGTACATATGTCCACAGGCGCTGCGACCGCGGCGGCACCCCCACCCCGGCCCTCCCCCGCTTTGCGGGAGAGGGAGTGACATCGAGCCCTCTCCCGCCTGCGGGGGAGGGTTGGGTGGGGGTCTGTCCACAGCCTCGCTCACAGGCGGAACAGCCGCTCCGCGTTGGTCTGAAAGAACTTCTTCTTGTCGGCCGGCGCCATGTCCATGGCGTCCAGCGCCACGACCTCCTCGGGCGGGCACTGGTAGGGGTAGTCCATGGCGTAGAGCACGCGGTCGGTGCCGATCACGTCCTGGGTGAAGCGGATCGCCTTGTCCCAGGCCACGCCGGAATTGGTGATGTGGTAATTCTCGCGGAGATAGGCCGAGACCTTGCCCTTCTTCAGCGGCTTCATGAAGTCGTAGCGGCCGGCCCGCACCCCCGCCTGGTGCATGAAGTCGAGCCGGTATAGCCAGAACGGCAGCGCTTCGCCCATATGCCCGATGATGATCTGGAGCTCGGGGAAGCGGTCGAGCGTGCCGGACGTGATGAGGCGCAAGGCGTGCATCCCCGTCTCGACGCCGAAACCGAAGATGGCGCCGTCGAGCCCGGCCTCCAGCATCGGCTGGATCATGTTGCGCGGCGGTGTGTTGGGATGGATGTAGATCGGCACGCCCAGCGCCTGCGCGGCCTCGAGGATCGGCGCGAATTTCGGGTTGTCGAGATATTCGCCGTGCGTATGCGAGTTGATGATGACGGCGCGCATGCCGAGCTTCGTCACCGCGCGTTCGATCTCCCTGGCCGCGTGGCCGGGATCCTGGGGCGCGCAGGCGGCCATGCCGGTGAAGCGGTCGGGATGCTTGCGGCAGGCTTCTGCGAGCATGTCATTGGCAAGCAACGACATCGCCCGCGCCTTGTCGGTCGGCAGAATCTGCGTGCCGGGCGCCGTCACCGCGATGATCTGCCGGTCGATGCCGCGCGCATCCATGTCGGCGAGGCGCAGCGCGCCCAGATCCTGCAATCGCTCGAAGATGAAGCGCGGCCGCTCGGCCTGGCTGTTGATGTAGAACCCCATGAGGCTATGGAACCCGGGATCGCAGTCGGGTTCCTCGAGGATCGCGCGGAATTCCCGGATCAGCTCCGGCGGCGCGAACGCCTCCTCGGTCGCGATCCGCAGATAACCCTGGCCGCCGCCGGTCTTCAGTTCGGTCATTCGCTGCTCACCCCTGGTGGATCGCCTTGATGACAAGGCAGGCGTCGAGCCCTTCCGGCCCGTCCTCGGAGCCGTGGCCGCTCTCCTTGACGCCGCCGAACGGCGCGTCGGCGCCGGCGATCATCGTCGTGTTGATGCCGACCATGCCGCTCTCGATCGCGTCGGCGACGAGGTTCGCGCGGCGGCCGTTCTCGGTGAAGGCGAAGGCTGCGAGCCCGTAAGGCAGGCGGTTGGCCTGCTCGACCGCCTCGTCGAAGCTCGCAAAGCGCTGGGTGACGGCGACCGGGCCGAACGGCTCCTCGTTCATGATCCGCGCGCCGGTCGGGACGTCGGCCAGCACGGTCGGGCGGAAGAAGAAACCGGCATTGCCCTGCCGCTCGCCGCCCAGCCGCAGCGTGGCACCCTGCGCCACCGCGTCCTTGACCATCGCCTCGACCGCATCCGGCCGCCGCGGATTGGCCATCGGCCCCATCTTCGAGGTCTCGATCAGCCCGTCCCCGACCGTTATCTGCGACAGTCGCGCCGTGAACGCATCGACGAAGCGGTCGTGGAGGGACTCCTGGACGTAGAACCGCGTCGGCGAGACGCAGACCTGCCCGGCATTCCGCGTCTTGGCGCCGGCCAGCATCTCGACCGCGCGGTCGAGATCGGCATCCTCGAAGAGGATGACCGGCGCATGGCCGCCCAACTCCATCGTCGTGCGCTTGGCACCTTCGGCCGCAAGCTTGAGGAGGTGCTTTCCGACGACCGTCGAGCCGGTGAAGCTCACCTTGCGGATGATCGGCGAGGCGATGAGGTGGCGCGACACCTCGTCGGGCACGCCGAAGACGAGCTGCACCACCCCTGGCGGAAGCCCCGCATCGAGCAGCGCCTGGACGACCGCCATCGCCGAGGCGGGCGCCTCCTCCGCGGGCTTCAGGATCACCGAGCAACCGGTCGCCACCGGCGCCCCCAGCTTGCGGCCCGGATTGCCGATCGGGAAGTTCCACGGCGCGAAGGCCGCGACGGGCCCGACCGGCTCCTTGACCACCAGCGAGCGCATGCCGGCGGGCCGGGCGAGCACGCGGCCATAGAGCCGCCGGGTCTCGCCCGCGTAGAAATCGAAGAGATTAGCCGCCATCAGCGTCTCGACCCGTGCCTCGGCGAGCGTCTTGCCCTCTTCGAGCGTCGCGTTATGGGCGATCGCGGAGGCGCGCTCGCGCAGGAGCCGCGCCGCGCCGGCAAGCACCGTGGCACGTTCGTCCGGCGTCGCGTGGCGCCAGCGGCGGAAGCCGCGTTGGGCAGCATCGAGCGCCCGATCCAGATCCGCCGGATCGGCCAGCGGCAGCTCGCCCAGCGCCTCCCCGGTGGCCGGGTTGAGCACGCGGTGGGTGCGGCGGGCGCCGGCGCCGATCCATTCGCCGTCGATATGGAGCTTGAGCGGCGGATAGAAGGCGGCCGCAGCCTGGCCGTTGCTCATGTCGTCTCCTCCGCCGGTTCAAGCACTTGGCCGCCACCCTAGCGGCGCGCCGTCAGGCCGACAACGTCGATGAGGCATCATCGATCGTTTGTTCTCCTCCGTTCCGGTTGCGGGCGTGCCCTGGCACCGCTAGTGTCGCGTCATGCGGGAAAGCCAGCTTGCGACTGTCGATCTTAGCGCCGACCCCCAGCACGGGCGGTTCGGGCGAATCGTTTCGACGACCGGCGCCAGCCTCGTCGTGTTGCTGAACGAACGCTCGCCGGCGACCCAGGGGCTGCAGCTCGGCGCGCTCGTCAAGGTCGAGCTCCCGAACTCGAACGTCTACGGTCTCATCAGCGAGCTGCGCATCCCGCAGCCGGTGCCAGGCGACCCGGCAAAGGAGCTTCGCCTTTGCGATATCGACCTGCTCGGCGAAGCCTCGTGGTCCGAGGCGACGGGCAGGGGCACGTTCCGGCGCGGCGTCTCTCGGCTGCCGTCACTGGACGACGTGGTGTCGCTGGCCGATGACGGGGACGCCCGCACCGTCTATGCGCTGCCGGGCCACGAGACGATCCGCGTCGGCGCGATTCACCAGAATCCGGACGTGCCGGCCCAGGTCAGCGTCGACGAGATGCTGGGCAAGCATTTCGCCGTTCTGGGCACGACCGGCACCGGCAAGTCATGCTCGGTGACGCTGATCCTGAAGCAGGTGCTGCGCGAGCATCCCAACGCCCATGTGCTGATGCTCGATCCGCACGGCGAGTACGTGAAGGCCTTCGGCGCGCAGGCGCAGCTTCTCGACGTCCGCAATCTGTCGCTGCCATACTGGGCCTTCGATTTCGCCGAGATGGTGGCGCTGGTGTTCGGCGACGACGCGCCCAACCGGCCGGTCGAGATCCAGTATCTCCGCCAGGCGATCGTTGCTGCCAAGCGCGCTTATCGCCCGAACGATCCCGAAAGCCGGACGGCGACTGCCGACACGCCGGTGCCCTATGCCGTGGGCGAGCTGGAGCGGGCGCTCGATTCGGCCATGGGCCGGCTGGAGAACCAGTCGCAGATCAGCGGCTATATGCGGCTCAAGCTCAGGCTCGCCACGCTGAGGACCGACAGCCGCTTCCATTTCATGTTCCCGCCGTCGCTCGGCGTCTCCGACAACCTTGCGGATCTGGTCGGGCGGATCTTCCGTGTGCCGGTCGGCGGCAAGCCGATGTCCGTGTTCGACATGTCGGGCATGGCATCGGAGGTCATGAACGTGGTGGTCTCGGCGCTCGCCCGCATCGCCTTCGATCTCGCGGTATGCAGCGACCATCGCCTGCCGATCCTGCTGGTCTGCGAGGAGGCGCATCGCTACCTGCCGCTCGGCGACGGGACCGGGTTCGACGCCGCCAAGCGCGGGCTGACCCGGATCGCCAAGGAGGGCCGGAAATACGGGCTGAGCCTGTGCATCGTGACACAGCGGCCGTCCGAGCTGGACCCGACCATGCTGTCCCAGTGCAGCACGACCTTCGCGCTGCGCATGACCAACCCCAAGGACCAGGCGCTGATCGGCGCCGCTTTGTCCGAGCACGGCGCCAACCTGATGTCGGCGCTGCCCGTCCTCGGCACCGCGCAGGCGATCGTCACCGGCGAAGGCGTGCCGGTGCCGATGCGCATCCGCTTCGACGAACTCCCCGAATCGGAGCGCCCGCGGAGCGGCTCGGCCGAATTCTCCTCCCGTTGGGGCGCCGAGGCCGACGAAAGCAACTACATCGCCGACGTCGTTTCCTATT
>DATGFU010000618.1:0-2780 GCA_035308865.1 Allostellaceae bacterium
GTGAGCCTCCGCCCGGACCCGGTTGCCGTCTGCGCCCATTGCGGCCTTCCCGCGCCGTCCGGCGCGCGCTTCTGCTGCGCCGGCTGTGCCGCGGCGTTCGAGATCATCCAGGGCATGGGGCTGAGCCTCTATTACGAGCGACGGCAACTCGACCCGGCGGCCCGGCCGCTGCGCCCGGAGGCGGTCACCCAAGGCCTCGACCGCTACGTCCGGACGGACGCGCAAGGCATTGCCGAGCTGGCGCTGCTGGTCGATGGAATCCAGTGCGGCGCCTGCGTCTGGCTGATCGAATCCGTGCTGGCCAAGGCGGAGGGCGTGGTCGAGGCGCGGGTCAACATGACGACCCGGCGCCTCAGGCTCCGCTGGCGCCCGGCCGAGGCGACGGCAGCGGCGCTCGTCGACCGCATCGAGCGGCTCGGCTATCGCCTGGCGCCTTACGATCCCGTGCGCTCGCAGACGGCCGGCGATGTGCAAGGGCGGATTCTGCTGCGGTCCCTGGCCGTGGCCGGTTTCGCAGCGGGCAATCTGATGCTGATCTCGCTCGGCATCTGGGTCGGCTTCGCCCAGGGCATGGGCGAGGCGACACGAGCGCTGCTGCACTGGGCCTCGGCGGCGATCGCGCTGCCGGCGATCGCCTATGCCGGGCGGCCGTTCTTCGCCTCGGCCGTACGCGCGCTCGGCCACGGCCGGACGAACATGGACGTGCCGATCTCGCTGGGCGTGCTGCTGGTGACCGGAATGAGCCTCACGGAAACGATCCGCGGCGGTCCGCACACGTATTTCGATTCGGCGGCGATGCTGCTGTTCTTCCTGCTGATCGGCCGCGTTCTCGACCAGCGGGCTCGTTCGCGGGCGCGGGCGGCGGCCGAGCAGCTGATCGGGCTGCGGATCGTCGACGTGGCCGTGCTGGCGGCCGACGGCTCGGTCGAGCGCCGGCCGCAGGATGCCGTCGCGGTCGGCGACAGCGTCCTTGCCGGCATGGGCGAGCGGATCGGTGTCGATGGCGTCGTCGCATCGGGCGCGTCGTCCGTCGACACCAGCATCGTCACCGGCGAGAGCCTGCCGGCGTCGGTCGAGCCGGGCGCGGCGGTTTTTGCCGGCAGCATCAATCTCGGCCCGCCTTTGGTGATCCGCGTCGCGGCGACCGGCGAGGGGACGGTGCTTGCCGAATGCGTCCGGCTGATCGAGGCGGCGGAGCACGGCCGCGGGCGCTTCGTGGCGCTGGCCGACCGGGTCGCCCGTTACTACGCGCCCGTCGTGCATCTCGCGGCGATCGCCACCTTCCTCGCCTGGTGGCAGATCATCGGGATCCCATGGCCGACGGCGCTGCTCTACGCCACGTCGGTGCTCATCATCACCTGCCCCTGCGCGCTCGCGCTGGCCGTTCCGGCGGTGCAGGTGATCGCGACCGGCCGGCTGATGCGCGCTGGCATCCTGCTCAAGTCGCCGAGCGCGCTGGAGCGCCTGGCGGAGGTCGATACCGTCGTCTTCGACAAGACCGGCACGCTGACGGGACCGCATCCGAGCCTGGTCGAGGATCCCCGCCGAAGCCCCGCCGATCTCGCACTGGCGGCAGGAATGGCGGTTGCCAGCCGCCATCCCCTGGCACGCGCCCTGGTCGCGGCGGCGGGACGCGTGGCGCCGATCGCCGGCGTCGAGGAGGTTCCCGGTTCCGGGCTGCGCCTGCCGACGCATGACGGCGAGGTTCGCCTCGGCAGCCGCCGGTTTTGCGGCGTGGTCATCGGGCCGCCGGCCGAGGGGCCGGAGCTCTGGCTCCGGCGGCCTGCTGGCCCGCCCGTCCGCTTCGCCTTTGCCGAAGCCTTGCGGCCGGATGCCGCCGAGACCGTGTCGGTCCTCAGGCGGCAAGGCCTGGCGCTGGAACTTCTCTCGGGCGATCGCATGGAGCCGGTCGAGGCGATGGGCCGCGCGGCGGGCTTGGCCACTTGTCGCGCCGGCGTCAGCCCGGTCGAGAAAGTGGCGGCTCTGGAGGCACTCAAGGCCGTGGGCCGCAAGGTCCTGATGGTCGGCGACGGGCTCAACGACGGTCCGGCGTTGGCGGCGGCAACCGTATCGATGTCGCCGGCGACAGCGGCCGATCTCAGCCAGACCATCGCCGACGTAGTGTTCCAGGGCGCCCGCCTCGCGCCGGTGGCGACCGTGCTCGCGGCGGCCTGCCGGGCGCGGCAATTGATCGGCCAGAACATCGGCCTGTCGGTCGCCTACAATCTCGTGATGGTGCCGCTGGCCGTCGCCGGATGGGTCACGCCCTGGCTTGCGGCCGCCGCGATGTCGGGATCCTCCCTCATGGTGATCCTCAACAGCCTGCGGCTCGGCCGTGAGGCCCGGCCGTGATCGTCATGCTCTGCCTGATCGTCGTCAGCCTCGTGCTCGGCGCGATCGGGCTCGGCGTGTTCTTGTGGGCGCAGGCCAGCGGGCAGTTCGACGACATGGACGGCGCCGCCAACCGCATCCTCTTCGACGACGAGCCGCCGGAGCGTTCCTCGTCGGCGAAATCCGACGCCTGAAACCGGCCTATCGGCCGTTCTTCATATCGTTCCAGAGGCGGGTCGACAGCTGCTTCACCTGGTTTGGCACCGAGCGCCAAGGGAATGACTTAGCCAGCACGGCCGGCGTTGGAAACAGCGACGGGTCGTCGCGAAGGCTCGGCTCCACGAGGGGCATCGCGCTCTTGTTGGCTGTCGGGATGGCGCTGGTATTGGTGATGTCGGCGCTCACCTCGGGCCTTTCGAGATAGTTGATCCACCGTTCGGCGTTCTCCG
>DATGFU010000619.1:0-16691 GCA_035308865.1 Allostellaceae bacterium
CGTCCCGATCTCGTCGATCAGGCCCGTGCCGAATTGCGCGGCCTTGCCGCTCAGCGTGTAGTCGCTGTCGATCGCGACCTCGCAGGCGTTGCCGGCCGGCACGGCCTGCATGGTGACCGTCGCCTTGGCCAGGCCGCCGCCGCGGATTTCCTTGGCCGCGCCCTCGACCTTGACGCGGTGGGCGACATCGTCCTGTTCGACGAAATGCAGGTCGCCGCGATAGGTCATCTCGATCGGCCCGAGCTTCACCTTCATGCGGCCGACATAGTCGGGACCTTCGCCGGACTCGATGGCGGCGCCCGGCATGCACGGCGCCACGCGGCGGAGGTCGAGGAGAACGGGCCACGCCCGCTCGACCGTCACCGGCAGGCGAAAGCTGTACGCGAAGCGCACGGTGACGGCGCTATTGGCGGGCCGCGCCGGACACCGCGTCGAAGATCCGCTGCGGCGTGGCCGGGAAGTGCTCGATCGCGACGCCGAGGCAGGCCAGCGCATCGTTGACCGCAGCCGCCACCGCCGCCGGCGCCGACACCATCGACGATTCGCCCATGCCCTTGATGCCGCCCGGCACCAGCGCCGAGGGTGTCTGAAGATGGGCGATCTCGATATCCGGCACGTCGAGCGCGGTTGGCAGCAGATAGTCCTGCAGGGTCGCGGTCACAAGCTGGCCGTTCTCGTCGTAGATCAGCTCCTCCAGCAGCGCCAGGCCGATCGCCTGCGCGACGCCGCCGCGGATCTGCCCCTCGACGATCATCGGATTGATCATCCGGCCGCAATCCTCGACGGCGAACACCTTCTCGACGCGCACCATGCCGGTCTCGATATCGACCTCGACGATCGCTACGTGCCCGCCATTGGCCAGGATGATGTCGGCGGGATCGAAGGCGGCCGTCGCCTCCATGGCCGGATCGAAGTTCTCCGGATGGGTCGCCTCGGCGAAATAGGCGGCGCCGGCGACGGCGGCGAAGGGCATTGCGCGGCCGGGATCGCCGCGAACATGGATCATGCCGTCCGTGAACTCGATCTCGTCCGCGGGCGCCTGCAGCAGACGCCCGGCGATGGCGCGCATCTTGGCGCGCACCATCTCGGCGGCCCGCCCGATCGTCCCCGCGCCGATCATCGCGCCGCGGCTGCCGATCGTGCCGAAGCCGACCGCGTGCCTGGTATTGCCGGTGTGGATCGTGACGTCCTCGACCGGCACGCCGAACGCATCCGCCGCGATCTGGGCCAGGGTCGTGAGATTCCCTTGGCCGGAGGAGACGATGCCGGTCGTCACCGACACCTTGCCGGTCGGCTCGACGCGCACCGTGGCGGTGTCGTGGGAGGTCACCGCGTAGTCGAAGTAATGCAGCGTACGCGTCGAGACGCCGGTGACCTCGGTATAGATCGAGACGCCGAGCCCGAGATAGCGGCCCCGCTTGCGCGCCGATTCCTGCCGTGCCCGGAAGGCGTCATAGCCGACCATCGCCTCGAGCTTGTCGACCGTCGCGAGGAAGCTCCCCTCGCTGATCTTCAGGCCGGCGCGGCTGGTATAGGGGAAGTCCTCGCTGCGCACGACGTTGCGGCGGCGGATCTCGAAGGGCGAGATGCCGACGGCGCGGGCCGCGCGGTCGATCAGGACCTCGCGGGCGAGCGCCGGGGAGGTGAACCCGACGCCGCGATAGGAGCCGATCGGGCATTTGTTCGTGGCGACCGAGATCGATTCCGCCGCGAAAGCGGGAACCTTGTAGGGATCGGTGATCACCAGCATCCCGGCGTGGCCCTCGATCAGATGCGTCCAGGGCAGTGTGTTGTAGGCGCCGCCGTCGGTGATCACCCGGTCGCGGAAGGCGAGGAAGCGGCCCTCGCCGTCGACGGCGATGGCGAGATCGTTGATCTGGTGCTTGGCGTGGGTGCCGCGGAAGAGGTTCTCCTGCCGGTCCTCGATCCAGGCGACCGGCCGGCCGAGCTCGATCGCCAGCAGGCAGACCAGCAGCTCCTCCGGGTGAACATGCGCCTTCTGGCCGAAGCTGCCGCCGACCTGCGGCGTGATCACCTCGATCAGATGCTCGGGGAACTGCAGGAAGATCGCCATCATCGTCTTGCAGAAGGACGGCATCTGGGTAGCCAGCCAGACGGTCAGCGCGCCGGTCGTCCACTCGTGCCGGGCGACGATGCCCCGCGTCTCGATCGGCGAGGCGCTGACCCGGCCCACCTCGATCCTTCCGCCGACGACGGCGGCCGCGGCGGCGAAGGCCGGGGCCACGTCGTCGGTCACGCGGTCGCAGCGGTAGACCATGTTGGCCGGAACGCGGGTATTCGCCAGCACCTGCCCGGCAATCGCCGTGTCCGCGTCGGCGACGACCGGCAGCTCCTCGTAGTCGACCTCGATCAGCTCCAGCGCGTCCTCGGCGATCGCGCGGCTCTCCGCCACGACCACCGCAATCGCCTCGCCGATGAAGCAGATCTCGTCATGCGCCAGCAGCGGCTGGACGGTGGCCACGAAGCCGGGAAGCTCCAGGCTCGATGCCACGCCCGGGCAGCGGCCGGCGGTGTCCTGGCCGGTCCACACCAGCTCGACGCCGGCGAGCGCGCGCGCTGCCGTGACGTCGATCCGCGTGACCTTCCCGTGCCCGATCGGGCTGCGCAGGATCGCCGCGTGGAGCTGGCCCGGGAGCGCGATGTCGGCGACGTAGCGGGCCCGCCCGGTCAGCAGGGCCGGATCCTCGCGCCGCGGGACCGAGACGCCGATCGATTTCGGGCGGATATAGGCGACCTCGCTCTTGCTCACGCCCCGGCGCCCTTCGCAAAGGCCGCCAGCACGGCGGGATCGGTGATCGCGTCGACGATCGTCTCGTAGCCGGTACAGCGGCAGATGTTGCCCGACAGGACCTCCCGCACCTCCTGACGCGTCGGATTGGGGTTCTCGCGCAGCAGCCCGACGGCCGTCGCCAGCACCCCGGCAGTACAGAATCCGCATTGCAGCGCATGATGCCGATGGAACGAGTCCTGGAGCGGCGACAGGGTCCGCCCGTCGGCCATGCCTTCCACCGTGTCGATCCGCTTGCCGTCGGCCTGCACGGCCAGCATCAGGCAGGACCGGACGGGAAGCCCGTCGACCAGGATCGTGCAGGCGCCGCAGATGCCGTGCTCGCAGCCGATATGCACCCCGTAGAGCTGCAGCTCGTTGCGCAGCGCGTCGGCCAGATGCGTGCGCGGCAGCGCGCCGAACCGGCGCTCGCTTCCGTTGACGGTGGCGGCGACCTCCAGCCTGCCGTCCTTGTCCGCGCGTCTCATCGGGGGTCTCCCGCTGCCAGCCGGAGCAGCGATCGACGGACGAGCGCGGCCGCCATCGAGCGCCGCAGCGCGGCATTGGCATGATGGTCGGAGCGTGCGTCGAGATCGGCGGCGGCGAGCCGCCCGGCCTCGCGCGCGACGTCCTCCGTCAGCGCGCGTCCGGAAAGGTAGGCCTCGGCCGCGGGCGCGCGGCACGGCCGGTCGCTCACCCCACCGAGAACGATACGTGCCTCGGCGCAGCCGTTGTCATCGTCGCGAACCCCGACCGCCACCATCGCCATCGCCAGGTCCCCGGCGCGCCGTGCCACCTCGTCGAAGGTCCAGCGCAGCGGCGATACGGGCAGATCGACCGCGACCAGTAGCTCGCCCTGACCGACCGCTGTCGTGTAGAGGCCCTGGAAGAACTCCTCCGGCGCGACCGACCGCTCACCGCCGGCCCCCACGACCAGCATCGTCCCCCCGAGCGCCGTCACGACCACCGGCATCTCCGCGCCGGGGTCGGCATGCGCCAAGCTGCCGCCGAACGTGCCGCGATTCCGCACCGCCTGGTGGGCGACGAAATGCAGGGCGTCGCCCACCAGCGGGAGACGATCGCGAACCGCGGCCGAGCGCGCGTTCGCGGCATGCGTGACCATGGCGCCGATCCGCACCGACTGCGGCCCGTCCCGCACCTCGCGCAGGCTGGCGATCGCCCCCAGATCGACCAGCAGCGACGGCGCCGCCATGCGCAGCGCCATGATCGGCAAAAGCGACTGGCCGCCGGCGAGTGGACGCGCGTCCTCGTCTTCAGCGAGAAGCGCTACCGCCTCGTCCACCGTGGTCGGGGCGGCATAGGCAAAGGCCGGAAACTTCATGACAACGTAGGTCCGGCCTTCTGGCCGGACCCGTGAGACAGGGTGAAAAGGCGATCCCCGCCGTCGATGACTATCAGGGATTCCCACAGCTGCGGCGAGAACGCGGTGAGCCCAGCAAGCCGGTGCGGCAATCCGGATGGAGTTCCGGGACGCAGGGAGGCGGCAAGCGCCGCCGGCGATCGCGGGGATCCAGCCAAACTCCACTCCCAGCAGCCGAAATCATGCCACTAAACAATTCCGTAGATTACCATATATTTTCATGGCGCCTATTGGAATCTTTGCCTGGAAATGGGGTCGTTCTGCACCTTCTTCCGGCCGCCGGGCTTTTCGGACGCGTTCTTCGATGAGCAGATCAAGCTCGTCGATATCGAGCTCGCGAAGCTCAAGGAGCTGCTGGAGGCAGGATCGTAGCAGCCCGACGCCGCGTGCACCGTCGGCGCGCATTTTGGAAACTCCTGTCGCGCAGCAGGATGGACTAGGGTGTGGCGGTCAGCTCGATTGCGGGCGTCTGTCGGCAGGCTTGGCACCGCGGTGGCCCCACAGCGCGGGCTGACCCTTTCTCGGGGCAGAAGCCAGTCTTCCGGCCTCTGGCCATTCGATCGGGCGACCGATCGCGGTAGACGAAATAGCCCGGCGCGGGAGCGCGCTTCGCATCGAGGAGCCTTCGCCATGTCCAGCCTTCTGCAGCGGATCGGGGTACGGCTTCCCATCATCCAGGCGCCGATGGCGGGAACCTCGACCCCAGCCCTGGCCTCCGAATCGACGAATGCCGGTGCGCTCGGCTCGATCGGCGTCGGCGCCGTGGACGCTGCCGGTGCCGGTGCCATGATCGCCGCCTTGAAGAAGCTGACCGACGGTCCCTTCAACGTGAATGTCTTCGTCCACCAGCCGGCGACCCCCGATCCGCGGCGCGAGCGGGCGTGGCTCGACGGGCTGGCGCCGCTATTCGAGGCATTCGGCGCCGAGCCTCCCACTGCCCTGACCGAGATCTATGCGAGCTTCCTCGGCGACGAGGCGATGGCCGAAGTGCTGCTCGAAACGCGGCCCGCCGTGGTCAGCTTCCATTTCGGTCTGCCGCCGGAATCGGTAATCGCCCGGCTGAAGGCGGCCGGGGTGGTCCTGCTCGCGACGGCCACCAACCTCGACGAAGGGCGGCAGGCCGAACGAGCGGGCATTGATGCCGTGGTCGCGCAGGGCTACGAGGCCGGCGGCCATCGCGGCGTGTTCGACCCCGCCGCACATGACAGCTATCTGGGCGTCGCGGCCCTCACGCGGCTCCTGGTGAGCCGCCTCTCGATCCCCGTGATCGCCGCCGGTGGGATCATGGACGGCGCCGGTATCGCCGCCATGCTCGATCTCGGCGCGGTCGCCGCCCAACTCGGCACGGCGTTCATCGGCTGCCCCGAATCTGCTGCCGACCGGTTCTTTCGCGACGCCCTGTTCGGGCCGGGCGCTGCCGCCACGGAGATGACCGCGCTGATCTCCGGCCGGCCGGCACGGTGCCTGCCGAACCGGTTCACCGCGCTGAAGGACGCCGAGCTTGCCGGGCTCGTTCCGCCCGACTACCCGATCGCCTACGATGCCGGCAAGGCGCTGGCGACGGCGGCGCGGGCCAAGGGGGAGGGCGGTTTCGGCGCGCAATGGGCCGGCCAGGGCGCGCCGCTCGCCCGGCAGATGCCGGCGGCCGATCTGGTCAGGACGCTGGCGGCCGAGCTCGAGTCCGCGCGCGGCGCCCGAATAGGCTGTTCGCATGGACCGACTGGACGCGATGATGGTCTTCAAGGCCATGCTGGGCGAGGGTAACCTAGCCATTACCTTATGGGCTGCGCCGGCGTTACGGCCCCCTCGCACGCCTTCCACCACCCCGGAGTCGACCGATGTCCGAAGCTGCTGCTCCCGAAATCATCGACCGTGAACGCCGCCAGCTCTTCGGCACCGCGGCGGTCTCCATCGCCGCCGCCGGCCTCGGGCTGATCGGGACGGACCAGGCCCGGGCGGTGCCTCAGCCGGCACCGACACCCAAGCCGGGTGCGTCCTTCGCGCCGCTGAAGCAGATCAAGGCCGGAACCCTCGATGTCGGGTATGCAGAGGCCGGTCCGGAGCGCGGGAAGGCTGTCATCCTGCTGCACGGCTGGCCCTACGACATTTACAGCTATGTCGAGGTCGCCCCGCTGCTGGCCGCCGCCGGCTATCGGGTAATCGTTCCCTACCTGCGCGGCTACGGCACGACGCGGTTCCTGTCCACCAGCACGCCGCGCAACGGGCAGCAATCGGTCATGGCGGTCGACACGATCGCCTTGATGGATGCGCTGAAGATCGAGAAGGCGATCGTCGCGGGCTACGATTGGGGCGGACGGGCGGCCGACGTCGTCGCCGCGCTGTGGCCGGAACGCACCAAGGCGCTCGTGGCCGTGAGCGGCTACCTGATCGCCGACCGCAAGGCCAACGAGCAGCCGCTGCCGCCGGCCGCCGAGCAGGCCTGGTGGTACCAGTTCTACTTCGCCACGGAGCGCGGCCGGATCGGCTACGACAGGAACCGCGTGGCCTTCGCGCGACTGATCTGGCAGACCGCCTCGCCGCAATGGCACTTCGACGACGCGACCTTCGCGCGGAGCGCCGCCGCCTTCGACAACCCGGACCACGCTGCGATCGTGATCCACAATTATCGCTGGCGGCTGGGTCTCGCAGAAGGCGAAGCGCAGTACGACGCGCTGGAGAGCCGGCTGGCCGCCGGGCCCGCCATCGGCGTGCCGACGATCACGCTCGAGGGCGACGCCAACGGCGCGCCGCATCCTGAGCCGGCCGCCTATGCCGGAAAATTCACCGGCAAGTACGCGCATCGTCTCATCACCGGCGGGATCGGCCACAACCTGCCCCAGGAAGCGCCGCAAGCCTTCGCCCAGGCCGTGATCGACGTCGACCGGTTCTGACCGCCACGCGCAATCCGCCGCGCTGGAGAGGGTTGTACGCGCGTTTCACAGCCGCTAATCTGGGTAGGTCGGGACGCGCAGACTCCCGGCCTACCCAAGACGGCCTCCGTCCAAGCTCTGCCTCACCAGCCGCCCGGTGGCGGCTTCGGAGGGGCCATGGACGCGTCACTGGAACCCGATCAACTTGTCGAACTGTTGCGCGGCTTCCCGCCGCCGCTGCTGATCGACCTTCGTTCTTCGCCGGACGAGACTCTCGCCGGGGCGGTCCTGCGCTCCGCCGCCGAGGTCGCCGTCTGGACGGCTGATCTCGAGATCGGGCGGCTGGTGGTCGTCTTCGATCGCAACGGTGGCGAGGACGCACGGTCGGTTGCAGGCGCACTGCGCGACCGCGGTCTCGACGCCGGCCATCTCGCGGGCGGCTTCGCGGCCGCTGCCGCGCTCGGCCTGCCGCTGGCTGCCCGGCCGGCGTCTCCCAGCCGCTGGGTGACGCGCGAACGGCCGAAGATCGACCGCATTGCCTGTCCGTGGCTCATCCGCCGCTTTATCGATCCGGATGCCGAATTCCTGTACGTCCGGGCAGGCGAGGTCTTCGCGGTAGCCGCTAAGACCGGCGCGACGGCCTATGACATTCCGGGCGCGCCTTTCGCGCACGACGGCGAGCGGTGCAGCTTCGATGCTTTCGTCGACCGGTTTGGGCTGGGAAACGATGCCGCATTGGCTCAGGTCGCCGAAATCGTGCGCGGCGCCGACACGTCGCGGCTCGACCTCGCGCCGGCCGCGCCCGGTCTCTTCGCCATCTCGCTCGGCCTTTCGGCACTGTTTGCGGACGATCACCGCATGCTGCGGCACGGGCTTGTCGTGTACGACGCGCTCTATCTCTGGTGCCGCTCGCTCCAGGGCGAGACGCACAATTGGCCGCCGGTTATCCCGGCAAGGGGCGCGGCATGAGCGAGGCCCGTCCGAGCCGGCGCGAACGCCTTGGCGAGATCACGACCTACTTCCTGAAGCTAGGTGCATTGGGATTCGGTGGGCCGGTGGCGCTCGTCGGCCAGATGGAGCGCGATCTGGTCGCCGGGCGCGGCTGGCTCGACAGGGAGCAGATGCGCGAGGCGGTCGCCGTCTGCCAGACCATGCCCGGACCGCTCGCGATTCAGGTCGGCATCTACCTCGCCTACCTGCGCGGCGGGCAGGCGGGCGCCTGGCTCGGCGGATGGGCTTTCATTCTACCCAATTTCGTGATGGTCACCGCGCTTGCTGCCGCCTATGTGGCGTTCGGCGGGCTGCCCTGGATGACCGCCGTCTTCTACGGGGTAAGTCCGGCCGTGATTGCGCTCATCCTCCATTCCACTTGGCGGCTCGCAAGGCTCGGGATGGAGGATCGCATCCAATGGATGATTGCGGCGGCCGCCTTCATCACGACCGTCGTCTTGCAGGCCGAGGTTGCGGTCATCTTCCTGTTGGCCGGCGCGCTGGGCGCTGCGTGGTATCGCCCGCCGCGCGGCACCGGCAAAGCCCTCATGATCGCTGCTCCGACGGCCTCGGTTGCCTTGCCCCAGGCGCCGAGCCTGCCGCTCCTCGGCAAGATCCTCGCCTTCTTCCTCAAAGCGGGAAGCCTCACCTTCGGCAGCGGGCTGGTCATCGTGCCATTCCTGGAGCAGGGCGTCGTGCGCGACTCCAACTGGCTGGACGAGCGGCAATTTCTGGTCGCCGTCGCGGTTGGGATGGTCAGTCCGGGGCCTGTGGTCATCACGGCGACCTTCGTGGGATTCCTCGTTGCCGGCATCTGGGGCGCGGCGGCGGCCACGGTCGGGATCTTCCTGCCGTCGTTCCTCTTCGTCCTGATCGTGGCCCCGCTGCTCGTGCGCCACGGCGGAAACCCGCATGTCAAAGGCTTCGTCAAGGGCGCCTACGCCGCCGCGATCGGCACGATCCTTGGCGCGAGCGTGCTGCTCGGGCGAATTGCCATCGGCGACTGGCTGACGGTCGCGATCGTGGTGCTGAGCCTCGTGGCGCTCTTCCGCTGGAAGGTGAGCAACCCGCTCCTCATGGCGGCGGCGGCGCTGGTCGGACTTGCCGCGTTTCCACTCCTTCATCCGGCGTGGGTCTTCGTGCGGTGACGGGTGGCCTGGCGGGCGCGGCTGGCCGATCACGGCGGGAAGGCGGTGCCGCGCGTGCTCGCGCCGAGGCCGTGAGCGTGCTACCTCGGGGCTAACGCCATGTCCGATATTCGCCCAAGCACAGCGTGGCCGCTCGCGGCCATTGCCTCCGCCGCGCTGTTCGGCGCCAGCACGCCGCTGGCCAAGCTGCTGCTCGGCGCGGTCGATCCTTGGCTGCTGGCGGGGCTGCTCTATTTGGGTTCCGGCCTTGGGCTGACGGCAGTGCATCTCGGGCGGCGATGGTTCGGCCTGCCGGCGCGGGAGGCGCCGCTCCGTCGCCGCGACCTGCCCTGGCTGGCGGCCGTCGTGCTTGCCGGCGGCGCCATCGGCCCGGTGCTGCTGATGACCGGGCTGAGCACGACGCCGGCGTCGAGCGCGGCCTTGCTCCTCAACCTCGAAGGGCTGGCGACGATGGCGATCGCCTGGCTCGTCTTCCGCGAGAACGTCGACCGCCGCATCCTCCTCGGCGCCGGCGCGATCCTGGCCGGCGCGGTCCTTCTGTCGTGGCAGGGGGGCCCGGCCGGCATCGGCTGGGGCGCTCTGGCGATCGCCGGGGCCTGTGCGGCCTGGGGTATCGACAACAACCTGACCCGCGGGCTCAGCGCTGCCGACCCGGTTCAGATCGCCATGACCAAGGGGCTCGCCGCCGGCAGCGTGAACCTGCTCCTCGCGCTCTGGCACGGCGCGGCGCTCCCCTCAGTGGCCGTCGTGGCCGAAGCCGCGCTCGTCGGGTTCCTCGGCTACGGCGTGAGCCTCGTCCTTTTTGTCCTGGGGCTTCGTCATTTGGGCACCGCCCGCACTGGCGCCTATTTCTCGACCGCGCCGTTCATCGGGGCGGGGCTCGCCGTCGTGCTGTTCGGCGAGCCGGTCGGCCCGCGGCTGGTCGTCGCTGCCGTGCTGATGGGGGTCGGCCTCTATCTCCACCTCGTCGAGCGTCACGAGCATGAGCACGTGCACGAGGAGCTGGTCCACGAGCACCTGCATGTCCATGACGAGCACCACCGGCACGAGCACGAGTCGGGAACGCCGCACGAGGAGCCGCACTCCCATCCCCATCGCCACCTGCCGATGGCTCACCGGCACCCGCACTATCCCGATCTGCACCATCGGCATGCCCACTGAGGGCGGCGACGGCGGGTCTCTCCGGGACTCCTATCTGTCCGGGATCACCGCCGGCGGGTCGCTCGCCGGGAAGGATTCCTCGAGGGCCTCGTCGAGCGCTTCTTCGAGGTGCCGGCGGTTCGGCTTGGGCGGCGGCGGGGGCGGGGCCGGCTTTCGTGCGTCGGTCATGCGGTCCTTCCGCCGATAGGCGTCGCGGTGACGGCCTCGGCCGGCTTCGGGGCCGGCGGTGTCAACAGCCGGCCTCTGATGATGAGATGCAACGTGGCCAATGCAATGAGGCCGATCACCACATTGGCGGCAATGAAGAGTCCCGGCGCCAGTACTGCAATGGGGCCGGTATCGCCGCGCTCGACCAGGCGGATCGTCGCCGTCGTCAGCGCCGCGGTGCCGAAGGTGAAGCCCCAGAAGCCCGGCGAGAAGCCCTGGTGCAGGATCCAGGGCAGCAGCCGCAGCAGGATCATTGCCTGCAGCAGCCCGTAGCCGATCATCACATGGGCCGCGAGATCGGGCACGCCGCCATTGACGCTGAGATAGGCGACGCAGCCGACTGTCGGCGGCGCCAGCTGAATGCCGATCGTCGGCCGCAGCGGCGGTGCCAGCGCGACGGCCGTGTAGAGCCTGTGCAGCAGCACGGATTCGATGGCGAGCCACGAGAAGAATGCGCCGCCGAAGGCCAGCTGTCCCCAGTCCGGCCAGCCCAGCGCCGCCGCCGCGGTCGCCATGACGAAGCCGCCGGCCACGGTCGGCAAATAGAGTACCGCCGTGGTCGCAACGTGGTCACGATCGCCCTGCCAGAGCAGGCCGGTCCGCCAGACCGCGAAGGCCACGGTGAACGCGCCGCCGACGAAAAAGAGGATCACGGCCGCCTCCCGCGAATAGGGCAGGACCGCCAGGGCGATCAGCAGGGTCGCGACGCCGATCAGACCGATGAAGCAGCACTGCACGGGATGGTGCGCCTCGGCGATCGCCTCCTGGCGGGCGAAGATCCATTTCAGGATCTGGAACAGCAGGACCACCGCCCAGACCGCTGTGGCCACGGCGAGCAGGGTCTCCCCGACCGCCTCCGGCACGCCCCAGAGCCGATGGGCCGCCCGCCAGGCGCCACCCAGCCCGGCCATGCCGAGCACGATGCCGAAGAAGGAGGCTGGAACGATCGGCAGGTTGGATCGGGTATCCATGGCAGGCCTCGCGGCATCCCGGCGGGCTTCGGCCACGGCCCGTGGCGGGAGGTCGTAGAGAGTCTTGGACCAGCGACGTGAAAATTCCAAGATGGATGACGGGCGGCGCCGGCAAGGCGCGCTGGGCAGAGGCAAGGCGTGGACGACAAAGCCTCGCCTGCGCCATCCTCGGCCGGCTACGGGGAGAGGGCGCCATGATCGAATCACGCCGGGCGGTGCTGCTGGGACTGGCCGCCACTGCGATGCTGCCCAAGCCTGCAACTGCCACGCTGATTGAAGACGCGTCCGGCTATGCGGCGGTTCCCGGCGGGCGCGTCTGGTGGCGGCGGGTTGGATCCGGACCGAAGCCGCCGCTGCTCCTGCTGCATGGCGGGCCGGGGATGGGGCACGACTACCTGCTGCCGTTCCTGGCGCTCTCACAGGACAGGCCGGTGATCTTCTACGACCAGCTCGGTTGCGGCCAGGCCGACAGCCCCGGCGACGAGCTTCTCTATACGGTCCGCCGATCGGTCGACGAGGTCGACGCGGTGCGCCAGGCGCTAGGACTGAAGCGGATCGTGCTTTACGGCCATTCCTGGGGCTCCATGCTGGCGATCGACTACATGTGCTCGGGGCGCGGCGACGGCGTCGAGAGACTGGTGCTGGCCGGCGCGCTCGCCAGCGTGCCGCAAGCCATGGCCGGGCAGCAGCGGCTCATCGATGCGCTGCCGAACGGGGGTGGGGCGCGGCTTCACGCGTTGGAGCGGGAAGGCCGGACCGACACACCGGATTATGAGGCCCTGGTGCAGGAGTTCTACGATCTCCATGTCTGCCGCGTTAAGCCGACGCCGCCGGATGCGCAGAAGAGCTTCGACACGGCGGCGAAATCGATCGCCTATCGCGTGATGAACGGCCCCAACGAGTTCACCATCACCGGAATCATCAAGGATTGGGAGCGCCGCCCCGACCTGGGCCGCATCAAGGTGCCGACCTACATCACCACCGGTGAGTTCGACGAGGTGACGATCGACTGCCACCGCACGATCCAGGCCGCGGTCGCCGGCTCGAAGCTGGAAGTCTTCAAGGACTGCTCGCACATGACGATGAACGAGAAGCCTGCCGAGTACGTCGCGGCGGTCGGGCGCTTCATCGACTCGCCCGCCTGAGGCTCAGGCCGCGTCGCCGAACTTTCGGGCGAGCGCTCTTGCGCCGAGCGTGACGTCTTCCCAGGTCCTCGCAAAGTCGGCCTCGCCGCCCCAATAGGGATCGGCCACCGTCTCGCCCTCACGTCCGCGCACGTGGTCGAACAGCAGGCTCACTTCGGCCGTCGCGTCTGCCGGCCGCACTGCGGCGAGCGCCGCCAGGTTCTGCCGATCGAGCGCGACGATGTGGGTGAACCCATGGAAATCGCGGGGCTCGACGCGTCGTGCGCGGTAGTGGCCGATATCGACGCCGTTCTGCCGAGCGACCGCACGGGCTCGCGAGTCGGGCGGCTCGCCGACATGCCAGTCGCCGGTGCCGGCCGAGTCGACGTCGATATCGAGGCCGAGCTTCGCAATCTCGGCCCGGAAGGCGGCTTCGGCCAGCGGCGAGCGGCAGATATTGCCGAGACAGACGAACAGCACGGCGGGCTTTCGGGTCACGCAGGCCATCCTCGACCGAAGAGATCGAGGCATCTCTATCACTTCGCGGCGGGCGTGCCTCAAGCCGATTGAGCGGGGGCGTTCTGTCCGCTCTGCCCGTCGCCGGCGGCGCGCTGATGGGCGGGGCCCACAGCTGTGGCCAGATTGCGGGCGGTGTTGATGAGCGCCAGATGCGAGAAGGCCTGCGGGAAGTTGCCGACCTGCCGCTTCGCGACCGGGTCGTATTCCTCGGCGAGCAGCCCGACATCGTTCCGCAGGGAGAGCAGCCGGGCGAACCATTCCCGCGCCTCGTCGCGCCGGCCCTGCAGCACGAGGTTGTCGACGAACCAGAAGCTGCAGGCGAGGAAGGCGCCTTCGCCCGGCGGCAGCCCGTCGGTCCCGCGGCCGGTATCGTAGCGCAGCACGAATCCGTTCCGGACCAGGCACTGCTCGATCGCCGCGACCGTGCCGCGGACGCGCGGATCGGCCGCCGGCAGGAACCCGACGATCGGGATCAGGAGCAGGCTCGCGTCGAGCGCGGTCGATCCGTAGGACTGGACGAAGGAATTCATCTTCGCGTCGAAACCGTGGCGGCAGACATCTTCGTGGATGCGGCTGCGCAGGCTCCGCCAGCGATCGAGCGGTCCCTCCAGCTCGAACTCCTCGGCGGACCTGATCGCGCGGTCGAGCGCCACCCAGGCCATGACCTTGGAATGGGTGAACTGCCGCCGGCCGCCGCGGACCTCCCAAATTCCATCATCGGGCTGCCGCCAGATCGTGTCGAGGTGCTCGATAAGCGCGCATTCCAATGCCCAGCCCGAGGCTTCGCCCGCAAGACCCGCCCGGCGCGCCACCCGCATGCAGCCCAGCACCTCGCCATAGACGTCGAGCTGGATCTGATTGGCCGCCGCATTGCCGATGCGGACCGGCTGGGCGCCCTCGTAGCCGGGCAGCCAGGGGACCTCGTACTCGTCGAGGCGCCGCTCGCCGGCGACGCCGTACATGATCTGGATCTTGTCCGGGCTGCCGGCGACCGCCCGCAACAGCCAGTCGCGCCAAGCCTTGGCCTCGTCGAGGAACCCCGTCTCGATCAGCGCATAAAGCGTGAAGGTGGCATCGCGCAGCCAGCAGTACCGGTAGTCCCAGTTGCGCGGTCCGTGCAGCTTCTCCGGCAAGGAGGTCGTTGCCGCCGCGACGATGCCGCCGGTCTCCCAGTGGGAGAGCGCCTTCAGCGTCAGCAGGGACCGCAGCACGGCATCGGGCCATTCGCCGAACGGCTTGAAGGCGGCGCTCCAGTCGCACCAGATCGCCTCGGCCGCTTCGAGCGTCTTCCTTGCCGGTATCCGCTCCGGCTCCGGGCAGTACGAGGGTGTCCAGCAGAGGCTGAAGCTGACCTCCTGTCCGGCCGCCACCTCGAATTCGCCGACCGTGTGCAGGTTTTCGCCGTGCAGTTCGACCTCCGTGTCGAGGAGCAGCCGGTCTGGGCCGGCCGTGAGCTGCAGGCGGCCGTCGTCCTGGCGCACGACCCACGGAACGATCGAGCCGTAATCGAAGCGGACCGCCAGCTCCGTCCGCATCGGAACGCGGCCGCTCTCGCCTCTGACGAGGCGCACGATGTCGGTGGCACCGGGCCGCCGCGCCATGAAGTCGATCACCGAGACGCGGCCGGACTCCGTCTCGAATGTCGTCTCCAGCACCAGGGTCGGGCCGCGATAGCGGCGAGTGACCCTCGGACGCTCCTCGGCGGGCCGGATCAGCCAGCGCCCGTGCTCGGGGCCGCCGAGCAGCGCCGCAAAGCAGGCGGGACTGTCGAAACGCGGCAGGCACAGCCAGTCGATCGAGCCGTCCTTGCCGACGAGCGCCATCGTCTCGCAATTTCCGATGACGGCGTAGTCCTCGATGCGGCCCGGCACCTTCACCTCGACTGCGCTGGCGTGACGTTACTCTGAGCGGCAGGCCCCGCAGCCGGCCGCAATTCGTGGAACGAACGCGTGCAATGGGCGGAAGGTTGCGCGACGATATCGTGCCGGCGCGGGGACACGCTCCGCGGCGCACGATTTTCGTTTGTACCGGCGCTCGCTTTGCGGACGGTGCGGGGGCACGCCGGCTATGACCGCCCCCTATACTTCGACCGCAGCGGACGGAAGGTCCCGCCGGGGGTGTCTCTCAGGTCGGGCTCGTGCCGCCGGCTTCGTTGCTGAAGCGGATGGTCGAGGTGCCGCTGTGCTGGGCCACAGCCAGCGCGATGTCGGCGTTGCGGATGACGCGCGTCCAGGCGGTCCCGTCGGTCGGCATCACCGTGATCCCGACGCTGACGGTCACATCGTAGGACTTCCCGTCGAGCGTGTAGGCCGGGACCAGCCGCTGCTGCATGTGCTTGGCGACCCGCTCGGCATCGGCGGCGTCGGCAATTTCGTTCAGGATGACCGCGAACTCCTCGGAATCGAGGCGGGCGACGGTGTCGGATTCGCGCAAGATCCGCTTCAGGTGCTCGGCCGTGCGGGCGAGGAGCGCGTCGACGATCGCTTGGCCCTGCTTCTCGCCGACCTCGCGCAGCCCGTCGAGCTCGAGCAGCAGCAGGGCCGCGTGTGTGCCGGTCCGCTTGCAGCGGGTGCACACGCGCTGCAGCCGGTCGACCAGCAGAAGGCGATTGGGCAGCCGGGTCACCGGGTCGTGGCTCGCGAGGTACTCGTTCCCGTCGAAATCCGAGCCCCGATCGGCCAGCTTGCGAACCACCCAGAGGTGCCACGCGCCGTCGTCCTCGCTGCGGATCTGCGTGACACTCACGCCGGCCAGGAAGTCGGGGCCGGTCTTGTGGCGGCACCACACCTCGCCCTCCCAGTCGCCGCCGCGGATGCGGTCGGCAAGCACCTTGTGGAATGCCGCGTCGTGCTGGTCCGAGACCAGCGCCGCCGGCATCTCGCCGGTGAGCGCGGTCGGCGTGTGCCCGGTGAGCCGAGTGACCTCTCGGTTCGCGGCGACGATTTTGCCGCTGCCGTCAGTGATGAGCGACGCTTCCTTGGCCAGATCGAAGGCATCCCGAAAGACCTTGAGACTGGTCGACATCGCATCCCCTGCCTGTTTACGGACGGTCCTCTCTCCGTCCCGTTCACACATAGGATCGCACGTCTGCGGCCGTTCCGGCTACCAGATTTAGATGCAGATCGCTCAAACGCGAGACGAATGCCAAGCGATCTTCGCCGGCCCTCGGCGCGTCCGTTGGTAGTGCGCCGACGCCCGCCGGATGGTGGTTGCCGGTAGGGAAATTCGAGGCGCGTTCGGGCGGTCATCTGTCCGCCTCATCGCAGAGGCCGGCAGTCGATAGCTTCGCTGCCATGACCACGTGCCCACCGCTGTCCCCGATCGGTCCGCAACTCCTTGCCGCGCTGCCCGCGCTCGTTTCAGCGACCGCGCAGGTCGAAACGGCCAACGGCGTCGGCGACGCCCTTACGCCGCTGGTCCTGACTCTGGTCGGTGCCGGCCTTGCGGTCCTGCGCTGGCTGGTCAAGCGAGAGCTTGCGGCGCTGGAGGCACGGCTGGGGGCCAGGCTGGCGCCGGCCGATCAGGCGGCGAT
>DATGFU010000620.1:0-3381 GCA_035308865.1 Allostellaceae bacterium
TGTTGCCCGAGCTTGACCGTGACGCTCGGTTGGCTCGGCCCGAACTTCCAGGGCAGGCCGGGGGCAACGTCGGCGTTGAAACGGACCTGGACGGCGCGGTCGGTCGCCGTGGCGGTGTCGGATGCGACCCGGCGCACCGTACCCCCCAGCCCGGTCGCCTCGCAGAAGGCGCGATAAAGCGGCAGCGAGAAGGCGACCAGGGCGACCATCGCGCCGACGGTGGCGAGGCAGATCAAGGCGACGCGCAGGTCGCGACGGCGGGGCAGGCGAAAACTCACGCCGGGGGCTTAGGCCATCTTGCTCGCCGGCGCCAGTACACTTCATTGCCGCATCTGTCGTATGCGGATACCCACGACCCCTGCAAAAGGTTTTCATTGCGGCCGATCCGGCGCTATCTTGGTCCGCGCATTGCCAAGTCTTTCGAGGGAACATGGGTGAGGAACACGCGGTCGCGATCGGGCCGGAAACCAGATCCGACGAGCTTGGCATCGCGATCGGAACCAACCTCAAGCGCCTGAGGACCAAGCGCGGCCTGTCGCTGGAGGCGTTGGCGCGACTCTCGACGGTCAGCCGGGCCATGATCGGCCAGATCGAGGCCGGACGCTCGATGCCGACCATCGGGCTCCTGTTCAAGATCACCCGCGCGCTGGACATCCCTTTTGCGGCCCTGATGGGGGGCAGCATCAGCGGCGCCATGACCGTGCTGGAGGCCGAGAAGTCCAAGGTGCTGGTCTCGCAGGACGGCGCCTTCCGCTCGCGGGCGCTGTTCCCGTTCGACAGCGAGCGGCGCGTCGAGTTTTATGAGCTGAAGCTCAAGACGCAGGGCTTCGAGCAGGCCGAGCCGCATGCCGCCGGGACGACCGAGAACCTTACCGTCACCCAGGGCGAGGTCGAGATCATCGCCGGTCCCGACCGGGCGCGGCTCAAGGCAGGCGATTCGGTGTTCTTTCAGGCCGATGTGCCCCACAGCTACCGCAACCTCTCCGCGGGGGAGAGCGTGATGTATCTGGTGATGACCTACGCGCAGGCGGTGGGGTAGGGCCGCACCTCACCTGCCGCCGATCCCGCTGTCCGGATGGGTGGCGATGTCGTCGGGGTCGTTCGGACCGATCGCCGCGTAGATCAGGTCGCTGTCGTAGGGATCGGCGATCTGATGCGCGATGCCGTTCCGGCGGGGGCAGGCGGTGCGGTCGAGCGGCCGGACCTCCCGCAGGCCGGTCCCCGTAGCGGAACACGCCGCGCCCCTGGAGTACGTAGAAGGCCTCATCGTTGCGCTGGCGGGCGTGGAAGCCACAGACGCTGCGTTTTTGCGGGCTCCTTCCTCAAAAGAGCCGGCGCAGGATGAAGTACTCGTTGTAGGGCCGATCGTCGGTGATCGCCGGACCAAGCCGGTCGGGCCGCGCCAGATCGGCAAGCGGGATGCGGCGCTGCAGGATCCGCTCGGCCATTTTCTCCGCCGTCGGCTCCGGTCCCCATTCGACGAGATCGGCCCTGGCCTTGTCCGGCAGCCGCGCCACGAATTCAGACGGCGTCAGGTCGGGGATCGGCTGCATCGATGCCAAGAAATGGTAGCCCCAATCCTCGATCGAACGATAGACGACGACGTAGGGAAACTCGTGGCCGAGCGAACGGGCCACCGCCTGCGCGATGCTGTCCTCGCCGATCGGAAACCATTGCTGGAGGATCCCGCCTGACCGCAGATGCCGCTTCGCCGCCTCGTAGAACTCGTCCGAGTAGAGCAGGCTGGACCCCGCGGCCTCGACCGGCGGCGGCGGGTCGATCACGATCACGTCGAAGCTGCGATCGGTGCGCAGCAGGAACCGGCGCCCGTCGTCGACCACCAGGTGGTTCCTGGGATCGGCCGTGATCTCCTCGGCATCGGTGTGGAAGAAGCCGAAGGAGCGGATCACCGAGCCGGTGAGATCGACCGCAGTGGTATCGATCCCCCAGCTCGCCATCGAGCGGAAGGTCGTGCCCATGCCGAAGCAGATCACGAGGCCGGTCGTCGGGTGCGGGTGCTCCGCCAGCGGCAGGTGCGCGATGATCTTGGTGATCGGCGTCATCGCCGTGATGCCGACGCCGTTCACGACGAGCTGCTTATCGCGGCCGGTGCCGTAGGCGATCGCGGTGGCGACGTAGTCGCGATGCACCTGGTGCGACTGGTCCGCGAACAGGACGGATTCGTAGCTGCGGGAGATGGTCAAGCCGACGCCAAGGGGGACAACCGCCAGAACGGCCCGGACCGCGACGGCCCGGGGCGGCCGCGCAGAGCGCGCGAGCGCCCACAGGGCCAGGGCGACGAGCGGTATTGCCAGCAGGGCCTCACAGAGCCCGACATCGAAGATCGGCACCAGGGCGTAGCCCGCGAACAGCGGCCCCACGATGCCGCCGGCGATGTTTACGGCATAGGCGCGTCCCGCACCTGCCGGCTCGCCCGACGCGTGATCGTCGACGAGCTTGGGCGTGAGGAAGCCCAGGACGGCCGAGAACGGCATGATGCTCAGGAGCACGGTGGCCGGACCCGGGTGCAGTCGCGGATCGTCCAGCAGCACGGGCAGCACCGCGAAGATCGCGGTCCAGAACAGAACCAGCTCGTCGGCCGGTAGCCTCCCCTGCGCGGCGCTCCGCCGATAGAAGGCCGAGCCCAGCCAGGTCGCGAACAGATAGGCGCTGAGGATCGCGGCGAAGGCATAGATCGTGGTCTGCAGCACGACGGTGAATGCACGCGCCCACACCACTTCCATCGCCAGCGAACAGAATCCCGTGGTGAAGAGAACGAGCTCGAGCTGGAACCGGGCCGAACGATCCGAGACGCGCACCTCCGCCTTGGCGACGGAGGCCGGAATCGCCCGCCGCCGGGATAGCGCGAATGCGGTCGCGGCGATCGCGAAATTGACGAGCGCGGCTAACAGGCTGGTCTGTCTGAAACCCAGCAGCTCGATCAGGATCCCGGCACTTGCCAGCGTTCCCGTCATCGCACCGGCGACATTGGCAAGATAGAGATGGCTGAAGCTGCGGCGATGCTCCGGCAGTGTCCGGCGCATGAACGCCATCATCAACGGGTAGGTGGTACCCATCATCGTGCACCACGGCAGCAGACTCCCGGCGATGACGAGGCCGGAGAGCAAGAGATACTCCGCCGAGCTTGGCTGGCTGAGACCGAGCAGCAGCATCTCGCCCCGCTCGAAGAGGGCAGGGACCACAAGCGCGCCGATGCCGATGATCATCTCCGCTGCACCGTAAAGCACCGCCGACGAGAGCCGGAGCCGCCGCGCCAGCGCCTCGCCCCAGCGGCCCGCCGCCAGCGAACCGATCCCGAGGCCCAGCATGAAGGTCGAGACGACGACCGAGAGCACTGGCGTGACGATGCCGAAATGCGCG
>DATGFU010000621.1:0-7287 GCA_035308865.1 Allostellaceae bacterium
ATAGCCGAAGCGTTCAATCACGAAGGTCTGGGCCGGCATCCCTGCCACGTCGATTCTGTGGGACTGCGGCTCGGGAACCTCGCCGTCGCGGATGTCGCCGCCATTGCCGACGATGAGCTGCGCCGGCCGGCCCGGCCCGAAGCTCGTCGCCGCGAAGAAATGCACGTGGCCGGAGACGATCAGCTGGATCCCGTCCAGATCCTCACCCTTGGCGGCAGCCTGCTCGGTCTTGTTCACCGGCAGCTCGTCGGTCTCGCCGACCTCGCCCGAGCGCTCGGGCGTGAAGCCCCAGATCGGACGATGGGTCAGCACCCAGCCCGTGCCGCTGGACAGCATCGGCTCCAGCGCATCGAGCTGGTGGCGGAACAGCGCCACCTTCGCGGCCGGCGCCTTGTCGTCTTCGGTATCGGCGCTGTCCAAGACATAAAGCCGAGCTCCGTCGAGCGGAACCACGAAGGCCTGGGATGCCGCGGGACAGGTCAACGGCGCCGCTCCCGCGTCGAGGAACCGGAACCAGCCGGCAGCGCCGCGGCCGCATTGCTCGTGGTTGCCGCGGACGAAGACCCACGGTGCGGCGGCGAGCAGCGGCTTCGCCGGCGTGAAGAAATCCGCCTCCCACGATGGCCAGGCATCGCCGAACGGACTGCCGGCGCAGCCCTTGCGTGCGGCCGGACAGGGCGTCTCGCGATAGTAATAGTCGCCGACATGGATGACGAGGTCGGGCTTCTCGGCGGCGGCATGGGCGGCGACGGCCGCAAACGGCCACTGGACCGGATCGTTGCAATCCTGAATGAAGCCGTCCTTGAGCCGGCAGCCGGTGTCGCCCAGCACGACGATGCGGTTCGTCTGCGCCGGCCGCACCGGCACAGCATGGTCGTCGATCGACGCGGCCTTGGTGCCGGCGGGCAGTGCCGCCTGGCAGGTGCGATAGGGGAAGGTTGCGTCAGGGGCGATCCGCTGGGTCAGCTGCACCGGAGAGCCATCCACCGTCGCCGTCGGGCACTCGCCGCTGACGACCGCGCGCAACGACTGCCCTTGTCCGGTAGCCTCGGTCCAGACCGCCGCCGTGTCCGCCTGTGCGGCCATGGCGAGGACGAAAGTGGCCCAAGCCACAAGCCGAAACGGCAACACGCGTTCTCCCCGGGACGATAAGCCCACGGGGACTGTAGACACGGCGGCGGGAAGAGCAAGCGTGGCTGGGTACGGGGCGGGCGGCTCTTTCAGCGCTACCGCCGTATCTGGCCGCATCATCCGTTCGAACGATGCGGCCCCTGTTCCGGAAGCTGAGAGTACCGCCCAGAGAACCGGCGATCGTCGCCGGTCCGACACCGGAAGCGGGGGCGATATCATGAGAGATCGGCAAAGGTTTGTCGTGGCGGGCTGTGGCGCGGCGGCGCTCGTCGCCGGCAGCACCATGGCTTCTGGCCAAGTGGAGTGGTCCCGCGTCGGCATCGCCAGCGTTTACGGGCAGGTGATCCAGTTCGATCACGCCAACCCGGGCACCGTCTATCTCGGCGGCGACGAGGCCAGGATTTACAAATCGACCGACAACGGCGCGACCTGGGGGAAGGGAGCCGAGCTGGCGTCGCTGTTCGATACACCGCGCGGAATCACGATCGTGCCGCAGCACCCCAACACGATCTATGTCGCCAGCACCGACTTCGTCTTCCACACCGGCGGCGGCCTCTACCGCAGCACGGATGCCGGGGCGACCTTCACGCATATCCAGGATTTCAAGACCGCTGCCGGAACCCAGCTCGGCGGCCGCGTCGCCACCGATCCCACGGGCCAGAAGGTCGTCTACGGCGACCGGCTGTCGGGGATCTGGCTCAGCACCGACGGCGCCGCGACCTTCACCAATATCGTCACGACCGGCAATGCCTTCCTGCAGGCCGATCCGGGCCTCCAGGACATCTACGCGGCCAACGGTTTCGCGCCGACGGTGACGCGCTCGCTCGATGGCGGCGCCACGTGGTCCACCGTGACCGTCGGCACGCTCAACCCGGCGACCGACAAGGTCGGCGAGGTCGGCGTCGATCCGCAGCACCCGCTGACGATCTATGCGGCTTACGAGACCTTCGATTCGACCGGCGCGCTCACCGGAACCGGCATCTGGAAGAGCACGGATGGCGGCACGACCTGGCCGACAGCCGGCAATGTCGCGACGCCCGGCGAGGCCTATGAGATCGAGGTCGATCCCGGCAATTCCAACCTGATCGTCGCCACCCCGCTCGGCCACATCAATCCGGACGGCGTGTTCCTGTCGACCGACGGCGGCGCGACCTGGAAGGCCGATGGCGCGACGGTCGGGTTCGCGCCGTTCAGGGTGACGGTCTCCGGCCCGAACGGCCCGTATCGCGACACTATCATGGTGACCGGCGACGGTGGCATCGCACGGTCTGCAGATGGGGGGACGAGCTTCAAGCTCAAGAACGGTGGCCTCAAGGCGGCCGTGCTCTATGCTGTTGCAAGCGGCAGCGCCGGTCAGCCGGTCTACGTGGGCACGCCGGATGGCGTCCTGGAATCCGATGATGGCGCCACCTGGCGGAATATCACCTCCTGGACGGGCGACACCGAGGTCTTCCCGCTGGCCGTGGACTTCCTGACCTCGACGCCGACCCTCTATGCCGTCACCGACACCAGCTTCTACCGCAGCGGCGACGATGGCGAGACTTGGCATGCCCTGACGATCCCGGCAGGCACCAATCCGTTCATCCTGGCGACCGATCCGAAGCAGGCCAAGCGCATCTTCGCGTCGGTGGGAGACAACCAGCTCTATCGGAGCGACGACAAGGGGAAGACCTGGACCACCACCACCGTCGGTCCCGCCGCCTCGGCACTTTCATTGTCGGGCCTGCTCGTCCATCCCGGCAGCACCGGAGCGCTCTTCGCCGCCACCTCGGGAGGGCTCTACACCTCCTCCGACGACGGTGCGACCTGGACACAGACCGCCCCACAGGCGACCGCTGCGACGGCCGTGGTGTGGATCGGCGGCGGCCTGCACGAGTTGATGTTCGAGGGGCAGGACTCGAGCGGGGACTGGCACCTCTATGTCAGCCCGGACAAGGGCTCGGCCTGGCAGGCCCTGGACAACCCCGGGATCGCGGCGGGGGCGTCCGATACCGGCGGGGCGGCGATAGTGCTCGCGAGCGACAAGTCCTGGGCCGGACACGCCGTCTTCGCCGGCTACACCGATCCGGTCAGCCTGATCGGTGCAACGACGGTATTCGAGAGCACCGATGGCGGCCGGACCTGGACGAACATCGCTTCGCCGAACGTCGAGGGCGAGCTGGCGGAAGGCGTACTTTCCCTCGGCACGATCGGACGCCACGTGGTGGCCAGCGGCTATCTCGGCGGCGCCTTCCTCGGCAGCCACACCGGCGGCTGACCGGTTCGAGGGTCTGCGCCGGGGCCGTCTGTCCCGGCGCAGACCTACTCCGGCATGCCGGCCTTGCGCAGCCCTTGGAGGAAGCGATCGCGGCTGGTGGGAGGCACGAGATTGAGAATGCCGGTGTCTTCGATCAGAGCCGAGATCGTATGGAACTCCGGCTTTAGCGCCTCATAGCTTGCGAGATCCTTGGCGGCCACCACCGCGTCCCCGGTCAGCGCCTCGGCGCTCGCCGCATAGAGTGTCGTTCGTTGCAAGTCGTAGGTGAAGGGCTGCAGGCTCGGCGACATGACCTGGACCGCCTTGTGCGCCCAATCGGCGGCCTCCTTGTAGCGCTCCTGGTCGAAGCGGATTCGCGTCGCCTGGATTTCGATGAATCCGTCGGTCTGCGGATCCATGAGCTCGATCGCCCGATCGAGCGTCGCCGCCGCTTCCGGCATTCGTCCCAGCTGAATCTCCGCATAGCACTTTTCGCCCCAGGACCATGCGTCATGAGGCGAAACGGACAGGATGCGGTCGATTGCGGCGATCACATCCTCGTGTCGCTCCTGGGCGATGTAGATGGCCGCCAGGGCATGGAGGGCCATAAGATTGTGCGGATTGCGATCCAGAACGAACTCAGCATCGGTCCGGGCCTGTGCGATATCGGCCGCCACGTTCTTCGACCGTCCGTTGGCCGCCCGCCACGACAGCATCGACGCCGCCTCCGCTGCGACGTCCGGGCTCTCGGGTGCAAGGCGCTCCGCCGCCTCGATCAACGTGACGTAGCGGGCCAGGGTGGCTTCGGACCGTTCCTGGACCTTCGAGAGGATGATGAGATCCCGCGCATCCCGCTCCGCCGTCGGGAGCGCCTCGCTGATCACTTGCTCGCGCTCGATCGCCGCCCATTTCAGCATGAAGCGGATCCGGCCCATCTCCACCCGGTCGGGATCGAGCGGCTGGCCGAGCGGCTCGGTCAATTGCCGGATTGCGATCTGATCCTGGGTCCGGGCGTCGAGCAACCGCACCCGTGTCTCCACCGCCGTCTCGACCCGGCGGAACTTCGTCTCGATGAGAAAATGCGCGCCCCGGCCCGAGGCCAGCAGCCTCTCGGGACCGAAATCGGGCGTGAACTGAGCGGTCAGCGTGGCGATGAACCGATCGGCGTATTCCTCGAGTGGCGGATCGTTGGGATGAAGCTGGACCGGCTCGATGGCAAAGGTCTGGCGCATATCTGCGGACGACCACGGTGCCGGCCGGGATGGCGCCTGAACGAGCCAGCCGCGCTGCCAAGCGACGGCGGCCCCAATAACCAAGATGAGCATCATGGCGGCTGCGGCGATGGCCGGCCGCGCGCCGAGGCTGATCGGGCGTCGGACAGGCTGCCATGGGGCTGCTTCCGCCGGTGGGAATGCCGCGGAGGAAGGCTTTTCGTCTTGAGGCGAATCACCCGGCGGCACGTGCCTGAGGACGCGGAGCAGCCGGTCGAGATGCGGTTCGAACGGCAGCGTGTACGCATCCAGCCAATGCGCGGCGGTCAGGAAGTATTCGAGAGCCTGCGCCGGCTTCACCGGCTCGATCCGGAACGGGATGATCCGCAATCCCCGGCTGGCCGCGCGGTCGACTTCCCGCCGCACGTGCGCGGACCTGTTCGCGGCCGCCGAAAGGACCAGCACGAAAAACCGACTCGCAGCGATGCCGGCGATGATGGATTCGCCCCAGTCGCTCCCCGGTTGGATGTCGCGATGGGCCAACCAGCAGCACAGCCCATCGGCCTCCAGCGCCCCGACCAGGCGCTCGGCGATCGCGAGATCCTCCGAGGCATAGCTGACAAACACGTCATAGGTTCCGATATGCGGCGGCGGCTCGGCTGCCACGTTCGGCGCGACGACACGGCCGGGCTGCGCATCCGGTGGCAAAGCGCTGCGGCCGGTGGGGGCCAGGAACCGGTATCCCCGTCCTGGGACGGTCTGGATGTAGCGGGCGCCGTCGACGCCGTCGCCGAGCGCCTTGCGGAGCGCCGACAGGTGGACGGCGAGGGTGTTCTCCTCCACCACCGTCGCGCCCCACACCGCGTGCATCAGCTCGTCCTTGGTGACGAGCTCGCCCGGACGCCGCACCAGCGCGAGGAGAAGGTCGAAAGCGCGCGTGCCGAGGTCGACGGGCCGCCCGTCGGCGATGAGCTCGCGCCGATCGGCCAGCACGCGGAAGCGGCCGAAGGTGATTGCGGAGCCGTCGCTCATCGCGGCCCAACTTGTATCACGACACGTCAGTCCGCCTCATAGCGACATCCTGCAGCGTCCAAGCTCCGGGGCGATGCGCGGCCGGGCCCTGCCGCTCGGCCAAATTCACGGCGTCTTCCCATCCGAACGCGTCAGCTCCTGGGTCGGCGCCGGGTCGTCCAGGCCGGCGGCGTGCAGGGCCGCAATGATGCGGTCCGCTCGAGCCCTGAAGACAGGATCGTTACTTCTGAAAATGCTCCACATTTCGTCCACCGGATCGTCCGGCGAGTCCATCTGCCGATAGGCCTCCGCCATGTCGGTCGCCTCGCCATGACGTCCGGTGAGTTCCAGGGCGGCGGTCAGCAGGAACGGTTCCCAGGCATCGCCCGGATCGCCGGCGGACGCCTCGCGCAGAGCGTCGGCCGCCGACTGCGGGTTGGCCAGAAACAATTGAGCCAAGCCGATCCAGACGAGGCTCTCGCTATCGTCGGCGCGCTGGGTCACCTCTTCGAAATCGGTTAGAGCTTCGGCGAACCGCCCGCGTTGCAGCTCGATGAGTCCGAGCTCCCTGAACGCGCCCGCGGTCATCGGCCAGATGGCGATGGCGCGCCGGCATTCCGCAGCCGCTTCGTCCCATCGAAAATGCATGGCGAGAACCCGCGCCCGGATAACGTGAGGATAAGAAATGTCCGGCTGTGCCGCCACGGCGCGCGCGGTCAGCTCCAGCGCGTTCCTGAGCCACGTGTCGCGCTGCTCCGTCGAGGCGTAGAGCCGCCCTTCGACGGCCTTCGCCTCGAAATAGCCTGCATCGCTCAGAATGAAGGGCTCCTCCGGCGCCAGCGCCAGGGCCTTGTCGAAGAGCAGTCTTGCAGCGTCCATGTGCGCGCGCCCGTGCCCCAGCGCCCAGGCGCGTGCCCACAGGTTGTACGGGTCGCCCTCATCCGGCGACCGCGCCAGTTCTTCCTTTTGAAACGCCCCGCCGAGTTCCTCGCCGAGATCGCTCGCTATGCCGGCGGCCAGACGCTTCTCCACGGTCGCCGGGTCGGTGGCAGCGCGCACGAAATCGATCGCCGGAAGCGCCTTTCCGCTTGCGACATCCGCGACGTCGACATGGACGCGGAAGCCCTGCGCGTCCTGTCGCAGACTGCCGCTCGCCACGTATCTGACGCCGAGCTCGCGGCCCAGCGACGCCTCGTCGAGAGGCTTGCCCTTCAGGGCGAACGATGCGTTTTTCGGAAAGACCGAGTAGAGCGTGTTTCCGCGCAACGCAAAGATCGCGTCTTCGGTGATGGCGTCGGCGGTCGTGTCGAGCCGCGCATCGCCGGTCAGATTCAGAAGAGGCACGAGGACGACGGTGTGATTCGCCGGGCTGGGACGTTCCGGCCGCGCGGCCCGCAACCTGTCCCACGACAAGTATTCCGCGAGAGTGATTGCCGAAAGGGCCAAGGCCGCTAACGCGGCGGTTATCCGTCGGCTCTTCGACCATGAGGGGGTGGCTGTTGTGAGGCCGCCATCCGTGTAGCCGCGCACGGCGTCATCGCCGAGGCTGACGGCAGCCAGGAAGCGGTATCCCCGTACCGGGACGGTCTGGATGTAGCGGGCGCCGTCGACGCCGTCGCCGAGCGCCTTGCGGAGCGCCGACAGGTGGACGGCGAGGGTGTTCTCCTCCACCACCGTCGCGCCCCACACCGCGTGCAT
>DATGFU010000622.1:0-11642 GCA_035308865.1 Allostellaceae bacterium
CGACATGCGTGGCCCTTATGGGGTGATGGTCTTCGATAACGGCGCCGACGGTCCCGTCGACACGGCCCTGTGGGGCGATCAGGCCTACCTCTTCGCGATCGGGACAACGCCGGCGACGCGCAGCTCGCCCTGGGACTGGAGCGTCGCGAACACAGGCGCCCGCTACAACGCGATCACGGCCGGCGGATTCGAGATGGGGCTCTACGAGCCGTTGACAGTCTCCAAGAGCCGCCTTGCCGACGGCTACGCTGCGGAGCGCGGCTACACGAGCGGCGGCTTTCCCGGCACGAGTTACGATTCCTGCCCAAGCAGCGACGTGCAGACACTGCCGTCGGACGGCGACTGGCCGTACCAGTCGATCCAGTACAGCCTTCCCTGCCCGAACACCGATCCGACCTACCTCACCGACCCTGCCTATACGAAGAAGCTCGCCTGGGGTTCGTCGGCCTATTACGGGACCAGCCTCACCTCCGTCTATAACGGGCAGACTTCATTTCCGATCAAGGCTTTCCCTGCATCGCACGTGATCGGCTACAAGGTCTGCATCGTGCTCGGCTGGCAGAACGGGGGCGGCTCGCTGACCGCGGCGGCGGCCGCCTCCTATACGGCGGCCGATCCGAAACCGGCCGATTCCAACTGCGCGACCGCGCCGCTCTGACGGCGCCGGTCACCCGGGCGGCTTCGGTGCCGGCGGCTTCTTGATTCCCGGTCCCGGCGCATCGAAGAGGAAGAGATTCCGGACGAAGCCCGGGGCGAGCGCGCTCAGCGGGTTGACCGCGACGTCGGGCTCGGCGAGGTGGCCGTGGATGCTCAGGTTGACGGCGAAGAGGCCGCTTCCTTCGGGCCCGACCAGCAGCGGCCCCAGCAGCGGCACGCCGCTCAGCGCGCTGTTCAGCATGTTGGCAGGCACCAGCGTGCCTTCGAGCGCCAGCGTCAGGCCGCGCGTGTCGATCCAGCCGTCGGCGGTGAGGCCGAGCGCGCTGCCATAGGCTCTTCCCTTGGCGATATCGAGAACGCCGCTCTTCAGCGACAGGTCGGCCTTGAGCGTGCTGAACGGGATGCCCTCGCCGGCGGCGAGGCTGCCGATGGCCTGGAACGAGGCGAGCGACAGCAGCCGCGTCAGGAACGGCCCGTTGACGATGCGATAGTCGCCGCCCTCGGCGTGGCCGGTGAAGCGGCGTGAATCGCCTTCGAGCTTGCTCGATCCGGTGACCGAGAGCCGGCCGCCGACCACGTTGTCGATGATGCCGGCAACCTTGAAAAGCGCGCCGAAATCGTCCGTGACGATGGCGAAGCCGCCGCCCTTCTCCACCGGGTCGAGATGGAAGTCGAGCTTGCCGGCCGTCCCGATGCGCGCCGCCAGCACGGCCGAGAGCAGCGTGTGCCGGGCAACGCTGCCCTTGAACGCCACCTGCCGCAACTCATGCCCGGGACCGTTCAGCGCCTTGTCCGCGGTGACGTCGAGCACCAGCGACGGTCCGTCGTCTCCAGGCTGCGGTTCGGATCCCGAGGTCAGTGATTTGCGGACCGCCTCGAAATCCAGCGTCTTGCAGCGGAGCGTCAGCGCCCAGGGCGCGCCGGCCGCATGCTCGACAGTGCCGGTGAGATCGGTGTCGCGCACGGCCAGGCGGTCGAACACGCCATGGACGATCATGCCGTCCTGGAAATCCAGCCCACCCGCGAGGTCGAGTGCCGGCCCGTGGGCGACGAGGTTGGCCAGCCGCACGACATGGCCATCGGTGAGATCGACGCGGAACTGCGAGTCGGCCGCCACGCCGGACGACTTGCTCCAGCCGGCGAGATCGAAGGCAAGATCGGCGGGGGTCAGGTCGAGCTTCACGGCGGCCGTAGCGCTGTGCTCGTCGGCTACGCGGTAGTCGATATCCGCATCCACGGGCCCGTGGATGATGGACGGCAGGAAATCGAAGCCGAAGCGGGCGCGGGCCGCTGGATCGAGCCGGGCGACGGCGTGGACCACGCTGCGGTCGCCTGCGCTGCCGGCGATGCGCTGCGACCAGGTGAGCTTCACCGGCACGTCGCCCAGCCGGCCGATGCCGTCGAGCGAGACGTGGTCGTGGTCCAGCAGCAGGTCGAAGCTGCCGGCGGTGAGGTCGCTGTTCAACGCCACCTGGACGACCGAGAGGTCGGTCAGCCGCGCCTGCGCCCCATAGTCGACCTCGTTGATGGGCAGATCCTTCTTCAGCCGGAAGCGGAAATGGAGCGTGCCGGCGATCGAGCCGCCGACGCGCTCGGGCGGCATTCCGATCGCCTTTGCATATTGCAGCCGCTTCACGTCGAGCACGCTCATCACGTCGGTCGCCGGGCCTTTGATGCCCATGTCGATCGTGATCCGCTCGTCGTCGCTCTCGAACCCGTCGATGGTCGCGGTCCCCTTGTCGATCGAGAGCCCGTAGCCCTGCATGCGTCCGGCGGTGAAGACGAAGTCGAGCTTCTGCGGCGAGAGCGCGATCGTCGCGTCGACCCCCTCCAGTTTCGGCAGTCCGTCGAGATAGTTCACCATGCCATGGGTGATCGCGATCGTGCCCGAGAAGCCTCGTACGGCGACCGGCTTCGCTGCGGCCGGATCGATCGTGGCGTCGGCGTCCATGTCGAGTGTATCTACTCTGCCGACCGTGAGGTTCTGGATGATCCATTCACGCGCGTCGGGCGCCACGTCGGGCGGCCAGAAGGCGCCGAAGCGGTCGAGCGGCAGGTTGCGCAGCTTCAGCCGTCCGAGCGCGCGGGCCTTGCCGAACCCGGTGATGCCCAGCAGTGGCTCCGCGCCGGCGGGCGTGACGGTCCCCGTCGCCTCGATCGTCGGCCCGTCGAGCTCGATCGCAAGCTTGCGCAGCTCGAGCGTGCCGGCTTCGGGTTCGTAGGCGGCATCGAGATCGAGTCCTTTCAGCTTGAGCCGGCCGCCGGTGAGGCGTGGATCAACCAGCGCGCCGGCGCCGCCGTGGAGCGTGAAGCTGCTGCGCCCGAGCCGCATCGTACCGACGTCAAGGGCGGCGGTGAGCTTGCCGACGACTCCGAACTGTGCCGCTTCGAAGCCGTGCAGCCCCTCCGGCAGGCTGGCGGCCAGCGCCGCGGGGTCGAACTCGCTGAAATCCGCGGTGACCGCCGCCGTGCGCGTGGTCGTGTCGAGATGCAGGGCCGCCTTGACCGCGGTAGCGACTGCGCCGAGCCCGAGGCGGCCGCCGATCGTGATTTCCAGCCCGTCCGGCGAGCGATCGGCCGAGGCATTGCCGTCGTCCAGATGCCAGACGAGGCCGTTCTCGCGATCGTCGATCAGCGCATCCATATGGACGACGGAGACCCGATCGATCGCGCCCAGCGGGTCGCCCGGCCGCGGCCGCCCGGCCAGCGCGCGCAGCATCTGCGGCCAGGGCTCGGCGGTCTGGGGCGGCTCGGCAGCCTCCGGCGCGGCGCTCGGTACCACGTCGATCTCGCCGGAGGCGGCACGGACGATATGCACGCGGGGACCCGTCGCGACCAGGCTCGTAGGTGCGATCCGACCTTCGAAGAGTGCCTTGACGCTGAGCGAGACGGCGAGACTCGGGAGCCGCAGCACCTCCGTCCCGGACGGATCGACGAGATGCAGGTCGCGCGCCACGAGATCGACGGTAGGCCGTCTCGTGCCCCAGCTGACCGAGGTGCCGGCCATGGCGACGGTCAGCGGATCGGCCTCGGCATTCAGGACCGCGGTCAGGGCCGGGGTCAGCCAGTCGACCTCGATCGGCCCCCAGGCGAGGCGCAGCGCCAGCAGCGCCGTGGCCAGCATGGCGAGGCCGGCGAAGGCGGCGATACCTTCGACGATTCCCAACAACAGCCGGAGCGGCCAAGTCCGCCGGCGATGCCGGCGGCGGTGCGCCGACGCGATCCGCGCGGGATGGGGGGCACCTTCGCCCTCGCTCACGGCGATCCCCCGGACTTGCGCTGCCGGAAGCGTCGAGCTAGGCGTGCCACGCCCGGTCGCCCGCGTTCAGGATGAGCATGCGTCACGAAGCAGAATTCGTCAGTCGGATCGCGGTCGATGCCTGTCCGGCCCCGGCCGATCCGGGCCAGGCGGAGATTGCCTGGGAGCACTGGGGGGAGGCGGCAGAGCGCGTCGATGATCCACGCCTGAGCGAGGTGATGACGGCAGCCCGTTCCGGCCCGGCGCGCCCCTGGCTCGATGCGATCTTCGGCAACTCTCCCTACCTGACGCGGCTCGCCTTGCGCGACCCCCAGATCGTCGCCGCGGTACTGGACCGTGGACCGGCCGACAGCTTGGCGGAAGTGCTCGCCCGGCTCAACCGGGAAGATCCCGGGGTCTCGCGGGCGGCGCTCATGCCGCGGACCCGCATCGCCAAGCGTCACGCGGCGCTGATCGTCGCCATGGCGGACATCGCCGGGCTGTGGACGCTCGAGGAGGTGACCGGGGCGTTGTCGCGTCTCGCGGATGCCGCGATCTCTGCCGTGCTCAACCATCTGCTCGCATCCGCCGCAGCCTCCGGCCAGATCGAGCTCGCAGACCCGTCGGACCCGGCCCGCGACAGCTTCGTCTTCGTCCTCGGCATGGGCAAGCTCGGCGCCTTCGAGCTCAACTATTCGAGCGATATCGACCTCATCATCCTCTTCGACGCCGATCGCCTCCGCTATTCCGGCCGCGACAGCGCGCAGGCCTTCATGACGCGCCTCGCGCGCGAGCTGGTGCGGCTGATGGAGGAGCGCACCGCCGATGGCTATGTCTTCCGCACCGATCTCCGGCTGCGGCCCGATCCGCGCTCGACGCCGCCCGCCGTGTCGGTCTCGGCCGCCGAGACCTATTACGGCAGCGTCGGCCAGAACTGGGAGCGGGCGGCGCTGATCAAGGCGCGTGCCGTGGCCGGCGACCGGGCGGCCGCGCGGGAATTCCTCAAGGCCCTGACGCCCTTCCTCTGGCGCAAGCATCTCGATTTCGCCGCCATCCGGGACATCCACTCGATCAAGCGCCAGATCGACGCCCGCCATGGACCTGCAACGCCGACGCTCGGCGGCTACAACGTCAAGCTCGGCCACGGCGGCATCCGGGAGATCGAGTTCTTCGCGCAGACCCAGCAGCTGATCTGGGGCGGCAGGATGCCGTCGCTGCGCTCGGCCGGCACCGTGGCGACATTGCAGGCGTTGGCGGCCGCCGGCCGGGTCGAGCCGGCCATCGCGGACGAGCTCGCCGAGATCTACCGGTTCCTGCGGCAGGTCGAGCATAGGCTGCAGATGATCGAGGACCAGCAGACCCACTCGCTCCCGACCGACCCGGCGGCGCTGATGCGGCTTGCGATCTTTCTCGGATACGAGACGGCGGACGCGTTCACCGCTGCGCTGCGCACCCGCCTCGACCGCGTCCGTGCCCGGTTCGGGGCGCTCTTCCCGGACCAGCCGTCACTGTCCGATCAGGGCAACCTCGTCTTCACCGGCATCGAGAGCGATCCGGAGACGCTGGAGACGATCGGCCGTCTGGGCTTCCGCGAGGCGGAGCCGGTCGCCGAGGCGATCCGCGGCTGGCATCACGGCCGCATCCGCGCCACCCGCTCGGCGCGGGCGCGTGAGATCCTGACCGAGCTGGTGCCGGCGCTCCTCCGGGCCTTTGGCCGCACGCCCGATCCCGATCTCGCCTTCACCCGCTTCGACGAGTTCCTGTCGCGGCTGCCCGCCGGCGTTCAGCTGCTGTCGCTGTTCCAGCGCAACCCCGATCTCCTGACGCTCGTGGCGGAGATCATGGGCCAGTCGCCGTTGCTGGCCTCGCAGCTTGCCCGCCGGCCGGTGCTCCTGGATGCGGTCCTCTCGGGCAGCTTCTTCGAGATCCTGCCGGACGACGATGCGGCGGCGCTTGCCGAGATGCAGCGCGACCTCGAGCCCGTTCTGGCCGGCTCGGCTGGCTACGAGGACGCGCTCGACCAGGCTCGGCGCTGGGCCGCCGACCGGCGCTTCCAGATCGGCGTCCAACTCCTGCAGCGGCGGATTCCGGGTGAGCGGGCGGCCCGCGACCTGTCGCTGGCCGCCGAGACGGCGGTCGCGGCGCTGCTGCCGCTCGTGGAAGCGGATTTCGCGCGCCATCACGGTCGGATCGACCGGGGCGGCTTCGCCGTGCTGGGCCTGGGCAAGCTCGGCAGCCGCGAGATGAACCTCCTCTCCGATCTCGATCTCATCTTCATCTACGACGTGCCGGCAACGGCGGAGGGCTCGAATGGCGCGCGCCCCCTGGCGGTGACCACCTATTACGCGCGGCTGGCCCAGCGCGTGATCAACGCGCTCTCGGCCCCGACCGCGGAAGGCGCGCTCTACGAGGTCGACATGCGTCTGAGGCCCTCCGGCAATGCTGGACCGATCGCCTCCAGCCTCGAAGCCTTCCGTCGCTATCACGACGAGCAGGCCTGGACCTGGGAGCGCATGGCGCTGACCCGCGGCCGCGTGATCGCCGGCGACGCGGCCTTGGGCGATGCGATCGCCGCCGCGATGCGCGAATGTCTCGCCCGGCCGCGCGATCCCTCGGCGCTCCTTGCGGACGTGGCCGGGATGCGTGACCGCATCGCCAAGGCGCATCCCACGCCGCGGCCGTGGGATTGCAAGCACCGGCGCGGCGCGCTCGTCGACCTCGAGTTCATTGCGCAATACCTGATGCTGCGCGAGGCTCCCAAGGATCCCGGCGTGATCTCGTGGCAGACGGCGGCGGCCTACGAGCGCCTCGCGGCCGCGGGCGCGCTGGCGCCGGACCTCGCCGCACGCTGCTTGCGCGCGCTGCGCTTCTGGCAGCGGCTGCAGCAGGTGCTCCGGATGCTGCTGGGCAAGGTCGAAGGCGCCGATATAGACGCCGAGGTCCTCCACCGCGCCATCGCGGCCACCAGCGACGCCGCTGACGCAAGCTGCCTCGACCGGGCCGCGGAGAGCGTGACCGGGGTGTACGAGGCGGTGGTCGGTGAGTCAGGGCGGGGCCTCACACACTGTCCGACCCAGGAGTAGATCGGGAACGGGGCTATCGCCGCGTCAATGCTCATCGAGCCATTGTTGCGCCCGCGACTCGCCACCATCCGCAGCCTGCTCCATCCATACGCGGGCAAGCCCTGCATCGTGCGGCACGCCCAGGCCGCGATCGTAAAGCGACCCCAAATGGTAGGCCCCACGTTTCTCGCCGTCATCAGCTGCCTTTCGATACCAGCGCGCCGCCTCGGCATAGTCCTGTGCCACGCCCTGACCGTTCTCATAGGCATAGCCGATATTGTTCTCGGAGGTGGCAGAACCGTCCGCCGCCGCTTTCCGGTACCATTCGAGCGCCTGGACGTAGTCGATCGGGTCGGCGGACCAATAGGCCCAGCCGATCTGGTTCTCTGCCCCCTTGTTTCCTCCGTCGACGGCCTTGTGGTACCAGCGCAGCGCCTCTTCGCGGTCGGCCGGGACGCCTTCTCCCTTCAAGTACATATTGCCGATGTTGTCCTCGGCCTCGTGATTACCCTCTGCCGCCGCCTTTCGAAGCCAATACATCGCGGCGGCATAGTCCCGATCGACCCCGACGCCCCTCTCGTAACAATACCCGAGCTGATCTTCTGCTTCTTTTGACCCATTTCCGATCGCCTTCTTATACCAGTCAACTGCGATCACGGGATCGGAGGGTACACCCTCGCCGTTCTCGTACATCAGGCCGACCGAGAACTCGGCATAGGCGGAGTCTTCGGGATCGAATTCTCCATCCGTCGCCGCCTTCAGGTACCAGCTGAGCGCCGCTCGATAGTCCTGCGGGACGCCGGTCCCCGTGTGGTAGAGGTTACCGAGCGCGAATAGTGCGCCGGCATAGTTCCGGTCGGCCGATTTGTGGATCAGCCGCAGCGCTTCGGCGTAATCCTGCGTCACCCCCTGTCCGTTCAGATAGAGCTCACCCAAGAGGAAGGTGCCAGGGGCGAAACCCGCGGCATCCATCTGCCGGTCGAGCGGCAAGGCCTTGGCGTAGTCACCCCGGTGCCAGGCATCCCGGGCTTCGATGAACGCCGGCCGCCAGGGCTCCATCCGCGCCGCCTCGACGATGGGAAACGCTCCCGGGCGGATCATGTAATAGAAGACGGCGCCGAGGATCGGCACGGCGAAGCCGGCTACGGCCACACCAAGCTTGAAAAACGCGCTGTCGGTCCGCATCGCCCGCCGCCAGGACCTTGCCACGCAACCAGCGTCTCACGACTCGGTGGCGGCGGTGAAGAAGTTGTTCACCTACCCCCTGAACCCGTTCGTGATCGGATACCGCCGATCCCGCCCGAAGGCGCGGCGGGTGAGCTTGACGCCCGGCGGGGCCTGGCGGCGCTTGTATTCGGCGCGGTCGAGCATGCGCCAGACGGCGGTCACGGTCGCCCGGTCGTGGCCTTGCGCCACGATCTCGTCGACCGTGCGCTCGCCTTCGATGAGGCCCTGGAGGATCGCGTCGAGCACGGGGTAGGGCGGCAGCGTGTCCTGGTCGGTCTGGTCGGCCTTCAGCTCGGCGGTCGGCGGCTTGGTGATCACCCGCTCGGGCATGACCGGTCCGGCGGGGCCCAGCGCGTCCGCGGGACGGTTAGCGTTGCGCCAGCGCGCCAGCTCGAACGCCGTGGTCTTGTAGACGTCCTTCAGCACGGCATAGCCGCCGCACATGTCGCCGTAGAGCGTGGCGTAGCCGACCGACATCTCCGACTTGTTGCCGGTCGACAGCACCATCCAGCCGAACTTGTTGGAGAGCGCCATCAGCGTGATGCCGCGGGCGCGCGACTGCAAATTCTCCTCGGTGATGTCCGGCCCGATTCCGGCGAAATGCGGGGCCAGCATTTCGCCGAAGGCCGCGATGGCGGGCTCGATCCCGATATCGCGCAGCTCGACGCCGAGAAGCCGCGCCGTCTCGGCCGCGTCCTCCAGGCTTTCGGCCGATGTGTAGCGCGACGGCAGCATCACGCAATGGACCTGGTCCGGCCCCAGCGCATCGGCCGCCACCGCTGCCGATATGGCTGAGTCGATGCCGCCCGACAGGCCCAGCACCACGCCGGGGAAGCGGTTCTTGCGGACGTAGTCGCGCAAGCCCAGCACCATCGCCTGCCAGACCGCCTCCAGCCCCTCGGCCGGCCTGACCGCCGCGCCGCTCTCGATGTCCCAGCGATCCTCGTCGTCGAGGCGCCAGACGGTCGGCACGACGGCTTCGGCGAAGCTCGGCGCCTGCAGCTTGAGCGCGCAGTCGCGGGCGAGCGCGAAGGAGGCGCCGTCGAACACCAGCTCGTCCTGGCCGCCGACCTGGTTGACGTAGAGCAGCGCGAGCCCGGTCTCCTTCACCCGTGTCACCGCGAGCCCGACGCGCTCGTCCTGCTTGTCGCTTTCGAAGGGCGAGCCGTTCAGCACGATGAGGAGCTGCGCGCCGGTCTCCGACAGCGTCTCGGCCACGTCGGGGAACCACATGTCCTCGCAGACCATGACGCCGAGCCGCACGCCGCGGAAGGCGACCGGGCCGGGCAGGGGACCCGGCTTGAACACCCGTACCTCGTCGAACACGCCGTAATTCGGCAGCTCGTGCTTGAGCCGCACGGCGCGGATCTCGCCGCGGTCGAGCAGCAGCGCCGCGTTATGGACATGGCCATCGACCCGCCAGGGCGCGCCCAGGAGGAGCGCGGTGTCGCCCATGACGGTCTCGGCCGCGAGGCCGCGCAACGCCGCCTCGCAGGCGTCGAGAAAGGCCGGCTTGAGTACCAGATCCTCGGGGGGATAGCCGGCGAGGACGAGCTCCGAGGCGATCAGCAGATCGGCGTCCTGCTCGCGGGCGGCAGCCAGCGCCTCCTTCAGCTTCGCGACGTTGCCCTCGATATCGCCCACCGTCGGGTCGAGCTGGGCAATCGAAATCACGAGACGATCGATAGGGGACAAGGAGGGATGGCCTGAACGGCCCGCCGGTGCGGGGCTGTGTGGAAGCTAGGAACGAGGGGGCGGGGTGTCAACGCCGCAACCCCGCGTGCGGCCCTGCCGGTTGCGCTCTGCCCAATCCGCAGGCATGGTCGGTGACATGGGTGGGGCATGGCACAGCATGTGCTTGCCTTTCTTGGAAAGTGGAGGCCGGGCTTCGCGGCCGGCGGAGTGTTTTGGTGATGGGGTACGAAGCGAGCGGCAGCGCGATCGCGGCGCTCGATCTGGGAACGACGAACTGCCGGCTGCTGGTGGCGCGGCCGGCCGGCGCGGGCGGGTACAGGGTCATCGACAGCTTCTCCCGCATCGTTCGGCTGGGCGAGGGTCTGGAGACCGGCAGCGTGCTGGGCCAAGCGGCGATGGACCGCACGGTGAAGGCGCTCGATGTCTGCGCCGGCAAGCTCGCGCAGTGGCGCGTCGGCGCCGTGCGGGCGGTCGCCACCGAAGCGTGCCGTCGGGCGGCGAATTGCGCCGAGTTCGTTGCCCGCGTGCGCGAGGAGACCGGGATCGCCCTCGAGATCATCACCGCCGCCGAGGAGGCGCGGCTGGTGCTCGCCGGCTGCATGCCGCTGCTCGACGCACGGCACGGGCACGCGATCGTCTTCGATATCGGCGGCGGCTCGACCGAGATCCTGTTCGTCGCGGTCGAGGCGCAGCAGCGGCTCGCCACGACGATCCGCGGCGTCGTCTCGCTGCCCTGGGGGGTGGTCTCGCTGACCGAGCGCTTCGGGTCGGGCGCGCAGGACGAGGCCGGCTTCACCGCCATGGTCGGGCTGGTCCGCGATCAGCTCGCGGCGTTCGACGAACGGCATGCGATCGGCGAGCGGGTTGCCGCGCAGGACATACAGATGCTGGGCTCCTCCGGCACTGTGACGACGCTGGCGGCGATCGATCTCGGCCTCGCCCGCTACGATCGCGCGCGGGTGGATGGCGTGGCGCTCGACGTCGCTTCGGTGCGGCGTCTGTCGGCGATGCTGGCCGCGGCGAGCCCGGCCGAGCGCGCCGCGCATTCCTGCATCGGTCCCGGCCGGGCCGACCTGATGGTTGCCGGCTGCGCCATCCTGACCGCGATCTGCGACACCTGGCCGGTGCCACGGCTCAGGGTCGCCGATCGCGGTGTGCGCGAGGGCATTCTGACCGACCTGCTGGCCCGCGGCCGCATGGCCGAGCCCGCCGCGCCGGCGCCTGCCTTGCCGCTCGTGCCCCAGGCGGGCTGAGCCCCCGGCGATGCCCGGCAGTCAAAAGACGGGCGGCAGCGGCCGGCGCGTCGCCGCGGTGCGCGTGCGGACGGCGCGGCAGCGCTCGGCCAGCTCGACCCGCTGGCTGGCGCGCCAGCTCAACGATCCCTATGTCGCCGAGGCCAAGGCGGCCGGCTACCGTTCGCGCGCCGCGTTCAAGCTCGCCCAGCTGGACGACCGCTACCACCTCCTGAAGCGCGGCGCCCGCGTGGTCGATCTCGGCGCGGCGCCGGGCGGCTGGACCCAGATCGCGGTCGAGCGCGTCGGTCCGTCGGGCCGGGTGGTTGGCATCGACTATCTCGAAATGGATCCGGTACCGGGCGCCGAGCTGTTGCTCCTCGACTTCCTCGACGAGGCCGCGCCGGCGCGGCTGACCGGGCTGATCGGCGGCAAGGCGGATCTCGTGCTCTCCGACATGGCGGCGCCGACGACCGGCCATGCGCCGACCGACCACCTGCGGATCATGGCGCTGGCCGACGCCGCCTACGA
>DATGFU010000623.1:0-10566 GCA_035308865.1 Allostellaceae bacterium
ACCTCCCTCTCCGCCCCCGGGGGCGGAGAGGGTCGGGGTGAGGTGGGGCGGCGATGACTCTCGGGTGCCTTGCCGCGGCGTGCCGAACGGCCAGGACATGACCGGAGTGCGACGGCTTGCGTCCTTCGTCCCCCACCTCACCCTGACCCTCTCCGCCCCCGAGGGCGGAGAGGGGATCCGGCCGGTGCGCCAGAGACGACATGTGCACGGCCCTAGCGCGTCGCGGGAGAGGAAGATGGCGGCGCTTGCGGGGGAGGACCGGGTGGAGGTACCTCCACTGCGCAAGCCCTGTCACGACCGCCGGACCCCCGCCACATGCTCTGCCTCGTCACCGGCGCGACCGGGTTCGTCGGATCCGCGGTCGCGCGGAAGCTGCTTGCAGCGGGCCACGAGGTGCGCGTGCTGGTGCGCGCCGGCAGCGACCGCCGCAACATCGCCGGCCTGCCCGTCGCCGAGGCGATCGGCAGCCTGTCGAAGCCGGAAACCCTGCCGCCGGCGGTCGAGGGCGTCGAGGCGCTGTTCCATGTCGCTGCCGACTACCGGCTGTGGGTCCCCGAGCCGGACGCCATGTACCGGGCCAATGTCGACGGCACGCTGGCGCTGATGGAGGCGGCGCTGGCCGCCGGCGTGCGCCGGATCGTCCACACCTCGAGCGTCGCCACGCTGGGCCTGCTGCCCGGCGGCGCCAGCGCCGACGAGGCAACGCCGGTCGGGCTCGACGACATGGTCGGCCCCTACAAGCGCTCGAAATACCTGAGCGAGCAGGCGGTACGGCGGCTGGTCGAGGAACGCGGCCTGCCGGCGGTGATCGTCAATCCTTCCACGCCGATCGGTCCGCGCGACGTGAAACCGACGCCGACCGGCCGCATCATCGTCGAGGCGGCGACGGGACGGATGCCGGCCTATGTCGATACCGGGCTCAACTTCGCGCATGTCGACGACGTGGCGGAGGGCCACCTGCTGGCCTTCGAGAAGGGCAGGATCGGGGAGCGCTACATCCTCGGCAGCGAGAACCTGACGCTGGCCCAGGTACTGGCCATCGTCTGCCCGCTCGGCGGCCGCAAGCCCCCGACGATCAAGCTGCCGGCAGGGCTGGTCCTGCCGATCGCCTACGGGGCAGAGGCGGTGGCGCGGCTGACGGGCCGCGAGCCTTTCGTCACGGTCGACGGCGTGCGGCTTGCCCGCAAGAAGATGTTCTTCACGATCGACAAGGCGCGCCGCGACCTCGGCTACCAGCCGAGGCCGGCAGCCGAGGGATTCGCGGACGCGGTGACTTGGTTCCGCGACAACGGATATTTGAAGTGATCAGACCTTGTGGGTGCGGTGATGATGAGCGGCGGCGTGGTGATGATGCGCCGCCGCGCGGTGAACATGGCGTGCATGCGTGGCGTGATGCGCATGATGCGGGGCGTGATTGGCGGCCAGGGCAGGCAGGCTCGCCGTGCCGAAAAGGATGGCGGCGGCGGCGTAGGCGATGAACTTCATCAAACTCTCCCAAGGAACGGAACGCTGTAAGCGTATCACAAGTGTCCGCCAGAATAATCTCACCCCAGTCCTTAGGGCAATCTTACAAACTACTGATCGAACGTCGAATTCCTTGGAGAAAGATAACATTCTCGTAAGTGGGGCATGTTCATCGTAAACTTGCCCTCATTACGGGAAGACACCCCCCTTATAACGCCGAAATGGTCTCGCTCGGCGGTTCCTCGAACCCGCATGAGGCGAGCGCAGGCTTCATCTGGCGCGGTATCGGCGCGGTGGCGGCGACGATTCGGTCCGGGCCCAGCGCGAATCGCACGGCGCGAGCATGGAGATGGAGGCGTTCGCCCGGATATCCGGGCCTGCCGTAAAGCGGATCCGCGACGACGGGATGGCCGAGCGCGACGCAATGCACACGGAGCTGATGCATGCGGCCGGTCTCCGGCACGAGCTCCAGCCAGCTCCGCCCATCGCCACGGCCGAGCACGCGCCAACGTGTCGCCGCCGCCTTGCCGCGCCGGTCGGCGACAACCGACCGGAGCCCGCCGCGCACGACCTCGCGCAGAGCGAGCGCCACCCTGCCCTCCGCAACTGCGACCTCGCCTTCAACGACTGCCCAATAGACCTTCTCGACCGCGCCGTCCGCAAAGAGCCCGTTGAGCCGGCGCAGCGCCGCCGGGTGGCGGCCGAGGACGAGGCAGCCGGTGGTGTCGCGGTCGAGCCGATGCGCCGGAACCGGCGCCGTGGCCAGGCCGAAGCGCAAGCCCTCCAACGCGGACTCGAGCGTCCGCCCGGCGCCCGGCGCCTGATGCACGGCGACACCCGCCGGCTTGTCGACGACCAGCACGTCGGCGTCGCGGTAAAGGACTGGCAGCGTGTCGCTCATCTCCGGATACTCTCCATGGCGCGTCGAGCAGAGATCAGGCTCCCGCTCGACGAGCGTCCGTATGTGTCACCTTCCGGCAACGGCGAGGCCGGCACCAATGCCCGGTGTTGCAATACCGTGGCACTTTTGCCTCGAAATCTTTAGAATCGCGATCAAAGCAACTGACCTGGGGAGGATTCCTTGGTGATTCGTCGTTACGCCGTTACCGCACTCGGGGCGCTCGCCGCTGCCGGCATCGGAACTCACGCCCACGCCGCCGGGTTTGCGCTGGGCGAGAATTCAGCCATCGAAAGCGGCGAAGCCGATTCCGGGGCCGCGGCCGCCGCCGACGATCTTTCGACCGTCACCACCAATCCCGCCGGCATGACCTATTTCTCCGGGGTCAACGCCATGGCGACCACGCACTTCATCGATCCCAGCGGCAGCTTCTCGCTGACCGGCGCACGGACCAATATCGGGCCGCTGCCGATCCCCGAGTCGGGCGGCGCCGGGCCCGATCCCACGCGTACCGCCTGGGTCCCATCGGCCTATATGGTCGTGGCGCCCGCACCGGATATCCGCCTCGGGTTGGGGGCGAGCGTGCCGTTCGGCCTGACCACGAACTGGGCGTCGGACAGCGCCGCGCGCTACCAGGCGGAGGTCTCGAAGGTCGAGTCCTTCGACCTCAATCCCAGCATCGCCTACAAGGTCGCGCCCTGGCTGTCGCTCGGCGCCGGGTTCTCGGCGCAGTGGACGAAGGTCCAGCTGTCGAACGCGATCGATTTCGGCACGCTGGTGCCGCTGTCGCTCGAGCAGCTCGGCCTGATCGGGCCGCAGCAGGCGGCGGCGCTGCTGGCCGCCGGATCCGGCCGGACCATCAACGACGGGCATGCCTATGTCAGCGGCTCGTCCTGGGAGGCCGGGTACGATTTCGGCGCGATCGTCGAGCCGATGCCGGGCATGCGGATCGGCGCCTCCTACCGCTCGGGGATCGACCACGCGATCTCCGGCCTGGCGAACTTCACCGTGCCCCAGCAATACGCTCGGCTCATCGCGGCGACCGGCCAGTTCACGAACACCAACGCCAATGCGACACTGAACCTGCCCGACAACTTCATGATCGGCATCAGCGACGACGTCACGCCCGACCTGACGCTCAACCTCAATTACAAATGGACCGGCTGGAGCCGGTTCCAGCAGATCGCCGTCGGCTTCGGCAACCCGCGCCAGCCGGGAGTCATCGAGCCGGAGAACTATCAGGACACGTCGACGATCGCCGTGGGCGGCAGCTACAAGGGGTTCGATCCGCTGACGCTGCGCGCCGGCTTCGCGTACGACGAATCGCCGGTGCAGGACCAGTTCCGCGATCTCCGCCTGCCCGACGCCGACCGCTACTGGCTCACCATCGGCGCCACCTACAAGCTGACGCCGAACATCGCGCTGTCGGGCAGCTACCAGCACCTCTTCTTCGGCGATGCAGGGGTCAACCACTCGACCACCTTCGTGCCGGGCGTCGTGAACACGGTGACCGGCAGCGCCGATACCTCGGCGGACCTGATCGCCGCGGAGGTCTCGGTCAGCTTCTAAACGACGGCTGTCATTGCGAGCCGCAGGCGAAGCAATCCAGAAGTCCGGGACCGCGTCCCTGGATTGCTTCGCTCCGCTCGCAATGACGTCCGATAATCCTTACTCGCCCGGCGCCGCGACCGGCCGGGGGCGGGGCCGGTGCCCGCTCACCTCGGCGGCAGCGTCGGGATCGAGGCTGGTATAGGAGCCAAGTCCGGCCAAAGTCGCGGCCGCGACGACGAAAAAGGCCATTCGGAAATCCTCCGGCAGCGGTCCCGCCGCCTCGCCGTGGCGCAGCGCGATCGCCACGTGCAGCAACAGGGCGCCGAAGGCGACGCCGATGCTGAGCGTCACCTGCTGCGCCATGCCGTAGAGGCTGGTGGCAGCGCTCATCTGCGGCGGCGGCACGTCGGCATAGGCGATGACGTTGAGCCCGGTGAACTGCAGCGAGCGGACGAAGCCGCCGCCCACCAGCACGAGCAGCATGACCCAGACCGGCGTCGCCGGCGTGAATAGGCCGCAGGCGGCGATCGAGATCGCGGCCAGGACCGTGTTGCCGATCAGCACGGTGCGGAAGCCGAACCGGCGCAGGACCGGCCCGGCCGTCATCTTCATCGCCATCGCGCCGGCCGCCGCGGCGAAGGTCAGCAGGCCGGAGGCGAAGGCGGTCATGCCGAAGCCGATCTGCAGCATCAGCGGCAGCAGAAACGGCATCGCGCCGATTCCGAGCCGCAGGAAGCCGCCGCCGACCGCCGAGGCGCGGAAGGTCGGGATGCGGAAGAGCGTGAGGTCGAGCAGCGGCCGCTTCCAGCGCCGCGCGTGCCAGATCGTCAGCCAGCCGAGCACCAGCCCGGCCGCGAAGAGCAGCCAGCCGCCGCCATCGCCCGGCGCCCGGCCGATCACGTCGAGCCCGTAGACGAGCCCGGCCAGCGAGAAGCCGGACAGGAAGAACCCCGCGACGTCCAAGGGCTGCCGCTCCTCCTCCCGCGTGTCCGGGATGAAGAGCGAGACCAGCGTGACGCCGAGCAGCCCGATCGGCAGGTTGATGAAGAAAATCCAGCGCCAGGAGAAATAGGTCGTGATGAAGCCGCCGACCGGCGGCCCCAGCACCGGCCCCAGCATCGAGGGCACGGTCAGCCAGGCCATCGCCTGGACCAGCTGGGACTTCTCGACATTCCGCAGCAGCACCAGCCGCCCTACCGGCACCATCATCGCGCCGCCGATGCCCTGCAGGACCCGCGCGCCGGTCAGCGCGGCAAGATTCCCCGAGATGCCGCAGAGCAGCGACCCCAGCGCGAAGAGGCAGATCGCCGCGCGAAACACCTGGCGGGCGCCGAACCGGTCGGAGAGCCAGCCGCTGACCGGGATGAACATCGCCAGGCTCAGCATGTAGGCGGTGATCGCCAGGTTCAGCCGCACCGCCGTCGTGCCGAGCGACACCGCCATCGACGGCAGCGCGGTCGCGATCACCGAACCGTCGAGCTGCTCCATGAACATCGCGCAGGCCACGATCAGCGCGAGGAACGCAGGACGCCGGGGGCCGGAGAGAAGCATGGTCCATGACATGCGCGCGTGCCCTCGCCCGGACAAGCGCTGGCACAACAAGGCGGGTCTGTGGCGATGCCGCCCGCTCCCGCCGGCGGAAGCTCGCGGCCCCTCGCCCGCATTGCGCACGTCTGTCCGGGGAATCGAAATCGGTTGCAGGCGCCGCTTCGGAGGCTCTCTTTTGTCGTCATGGCCGGCCCCAGAGCCGGCCATCCACGTGGCTCCGCGACACGGAACGGCGTGGATACGCGGGTCAAGCCCGCGCATGACGACATCAAAAGACGCACAAGCCTCGCCCGAGACTCGTTCTCGTGGCGGCAACACTTTCCCCGGACAGCCGTGCGCATTGCGGGAGAGGGGCTTCACGGCCTCAGAGACCGGCCTTGCCCGGGGTCAGCGCCGTCCCGGCCCGCCGTTCCAGCGCACGGACCAGCTCGCTGACGCTGCTTCCCGGATCGATCCCGTCCCGGGCGGCGTGCCAGAGACGCCGCGCCGCCTCGGCGAGCGGCGATTCGAGGCCGAGCGAACCGGCGAGGGTCAGCGCAATGTCGATGTCCTTGACCATCAGGTCGAGCTTGAACGGGTCGTCGAACCGGCGGCTGAGGATGCGCTGGGCGATGTGGTTCCGGCTGATCCACGACATGCCGGTGGACAGGTTCAGCACTTCGGTCATGGCTGCCGGGTCGAGCCCGTAGCGCTTGCCGAGGATCAGCCCTTCGGCGGTCGCCATGAAGGTGATCGCCGTGACGAGGTTGTTGATCGACTTCATCGCGTGCCCGGCGCCGAGCGGGCCGAGATGGAACCAGCTCTGGCCGAGCACCTGCAGCAACGGCGCCGCGCGCGCCACATCCGCCTCGGCGCCGCCGACCATGAAGACGAGCTCGGCCGCCTTCGCGCCTGCCTCGGCCCCCGAGACCGGGGCATCGACCATGGCGACGCCGCACCCGGCCAGCAGCGCCGCCGTCGCGACGGTGTGCGCCGGATCGGCGGAGGAGCAGTCGAGCAGCAAAGCGCCGGGAGCGAGCGCCTCGGCGAGCTCCGCCGCCACCGCGCCGACCTCGCGGCCGGAGGGGAGCATGGTGACGACGATATTGGCCTTTGTCATTTCGCGCGGCGTCTCCGCCGCCGTGCCGGGCCAATCGGCACGGAACCGGTCCACGGCGGCGGGATCGAGATCGTGGACGGCGAGCGGAAGGCCCGCGGCGGCCAGATGCCCCGCCATCGGCCGCCCCATCACGCCGAGGCCGACGAAGCCGATCCGGGTCTCCCGCATGCTCATTCCGCGTGCTGTGAGAGGGAGAGCAGGTTGCCGTCCGGATCCCTGAACCAGGCGATCTTGTCGCCGCCCGGCGCCGTCCACACGCCGTTGGCGGCCTGCCCATCGCCGAAGAAGGCGTAGCGCTCGAAGGCGATGCCCTTGGCCGCCAGCGCTTCTACTGCGGCCTCGATATCGCCGACCCGCCAGCCGAAGACCGTATAGGGCGCCACGATCGGCTCCGGCGGCACGGCGAGGCGGAGCAGGATCGGCCCGGCCCGCATCACCAGCGCGAACCCGTCCTGGCTGACGAACTCGAGGCCGAGGATCCCCTCGTAGAACGCCCGCGCCGCCGCGAAATCGCGGACCGCGAGGAAGCCCATCGGCACGGCATCGCGAAGCATGTGAGATTCTCCCGAGATGAGGCCGGCGCGCAGGACGGAAAGGCGCAGCGCCTTCCGCCGCCGAGCCTGCACCGGGTCGGGTCTTCGGTCGAGTCCGTGTGCTAGGATTCGCGGATGCTACGGCTCAGAACCCCGCGCAATGACGAGGCCGCCGCGCTGACCGAGCTCTGCCTCCGCTCCAAGGCCGTCTGGGGCTATGGCGAGGACTTCATGCGCGCCTGCCGGGAGGAGCTGACGCTGACGGACTCGGCCATGGAGGCATCGTTCGTCATGGTCGCGGAGATCGATGGCGACCCCGTCGGCGTCGCCCAGGTCACGGTCGAGGGCGACACTGCCGAGCTGGACAAGCTGTTCATCGAGCCCGCCCATCTCGGCAGCGGTGTCGGCAAGGCGCTCTTCGACTGGGCCACGACGACGGCCCGCGACGCCGGGGCGGCGACGCTGGTGATCGACGCCGACCCGGGTGCCGCCGGGTTCTATCGCCGGATGGGCGCCCTCGACGACGGGACAGCCCCCTCCGGCTCCATACCGGGGCGCGTCCTGCCGCGGCTGAAGCTGGTGCTGTGACCGACCCGAGAGACGCCGCCGGTCCGCCGCAACCGGAATACGATGCCTAGGCTGACTTGTTGGTGTGGAGCCTGCACCAGCCGGTTGGGAGGATGTCACCCTCGACCAGATTGCACGAAGATGGCGCCGCGAAATGGGTGCAATTATCGCATTCCGCAGCACCTTGCGGGTTCTCCTGATAGCCGGCCGTCTTCTGCGCCATCTTGGACTGAGCGGCGGCGCCGCTCATGCTTAGGCGGAGCAAGGCCGCGCCACCGGCGGTGAACGCAAAGCCCCGCAGCATCAAGCGCCGGGAAAGCGCCACCGGCCGGATGTTCGATACGTCGCTCATGGCCGCTCCTTTGATCTCAGGTAACGAGAAATGTGTCTGGCCATGGCCCATATGGCGAAGACCCTGACCGCCCGAGCCCGTCGTCGGAGCGCGTCGGTGACACAGACTCCCCGACGCTGCTGCAAACGGAGATATTCCATCGCGGCCGATGAACGCCGTCATGCGCCAGAATTGGCGAGATCCGATGGGTATCGCTGGAATATGTGCTGCGGCTGTTACGTCAGCAGCCGCTCACGTGACGGCACGAATGCAACCGGATTGAAAGATGGATACACGGCTATGCGCGCCCTTGTTTCATCGGGGCGGCCCGAGGCCTGTATGGATTCGCGGGATTTCTGGCGGAGCGCGGGCTGACAGTGCCGGCTCGAGCAACGGGTAGCGAATATCGCCGACACTCACGACGACGGGCAGAAGTGGCACTCGATGTCCGCCCGTGACGTCGACAATGCTATCCGCGCCCGACAAAATCACCGCGAGGAAACCAGTCGGCGCGGCATCGCGAAGCATGTGCGGATCTCTTGATGGGAGCATGAGGCGGCGGCACGTTCCGGTGTCCGCCTGTCAATCTACTGCGCCCCTGGGGCCGACATCGGTCGGCCCGGTTTCCGGCTAATTGGCGCGGCCCGGAGGCCGGGTACGGCGTTGGTCAGACTGTAAACCGGTGATTGACGTTCTCGGCTTGAAGGATCACATTGGAACGTGATCCGGAGCTTCCGCCATAAGGGGTTGGCCGAACTCTTCAAGCTTGGCCGGTCCGCTAAGGTGGCGCCGGCACTGCGGGCTCGCATCTTGCGCCGGCTCGACGCGATCAATGCCGCGAGCGAGCCCCGGCAGCTGAACGTGCCGGGCTTCGACTTCCACCCGCTCAAGGGAAAGCCGCAGCGCTATACGGTTCACATCAACGGGCCCTGGTGCATTACCTTCGGATGGGATGCGACGGACGCGATCGACGCCGACCTGGAGCAGTACCACTAATTTCGACCAACGACCGTATTGGATAGATTCATGACCGCGACCGACCGCCGCCCCACCCTTCCCGGCGAACTCCTTCGGGAGGACGTTCTGCCCGCCCTCGGCCTCTCGGTCAGCGAAGCGGCCGCCCATCTCAAGGTCAGCCGCCAGATGCTGCACCGCGTACTGTCCGGCCATGCCGCCGTGACGCCGGAGATGGCGGTGCGACTCGGCAAGCTCTGCGGCAACGGCCCGGAACTGTGGCTGCGCATGCAGCAGGCGGTAGATCTCCGGGACGCCGAGGCCAGGCTCAGCGAGGAGGTCAAGACGATCCCGACGCTGACGGCGGCGTGATCTGAGTTAATTCCATCGAGAAACGCGCTTGCCATTGGATCAGTCGGCTCTGGCGCCGCGGAAGAGGCCACGGCCAGGCGGAAAACGGGTAATCCATTCTACCCTCCGTTATTCGCCACTGCCCCGACAATCTCCGCCAGATTTCCCCTGATCCGCTCGAGCACCGGCACCGCCGGATCGGGCATCGCCAGCCTCTCCCCCGTGATCCGCTCGTAGGCTTCGATGTAGAGGCGCGCCGCCTCCAGCCGCACCTCGCGGGGGATCGGCGGGACTTCGTCCCTGTAGGGGTCGCAGCGGGCGGCGACCCAGCTGCGGACGTAGTCCTTGTCGAAGCTGTCGGGCCGCTCGCCGGCGGCAAGGCGGCGCTGGTAGCTCTCGGCGAACCAGTAGCGACTCGAATCTGGCGTGTGGATCTCGTCGGCGACGACGATCGCGCCAGACTCGTCGAACCCGAACTCGTACTTCGTGTCGGCGAGGATGAGGCCGCGGGCAGCCGCCATCTCACGGCCGCGAGCGAAGAGCGCGAGCGCCAGCGCGCTCGCCGCCTGCCACTGCGCCTCGGTGAGGAGACCGCGGCCGACGATCTGGGCCGGCGTCAGCTCCTCGTCATGGCCGCCGTCGAAGGCCTTGGTGGTCGGCGTGACGATCGTCTCGGACAGCTTCTCGTTGTCGCGTAAGCCCTCGGGCAGGCGGATGCCGTAGACCTCGCGGCGGCCGGCCCGATACATCGACAGGATCGAGGTCGAGGTGGTGCCGGCGAGATAGTCGCGCACCACCATCTCGACCGGCAGGATGCGGAGCCGCCGCGCCACCAGCACGTTGGGATCGGGATAGGCCAGCACGTGGTTGGGCGCGATGTCGGCGGTCGCCTCGAACCAGTAGCGCGCCGTCTGGGTCAGCACCTGGCCCTTCAGCGGTACCGTCGTGAGGATCCGGTCGAAGGCGGAGAGGCGGTCAGTGGCGATGATGATCCGCCGCCCGTCCGGCAGGTCGTAATTCACCCGCACCTTGCCGCGGTAGATTCCCGGCAGGCCGGGAATCTCGGCCTCGTCGAGCACGGTCGCGAGATAGGGTTCGAGCGCGGCGGTGTCGATCATCGTGCCGATGCCTTAGTGTCTGTCCGGGAACATGTTGATTCGGATGAATCGATTGTGATTCAAGAGAGGCGGCCTAATTTTTGGGGGCGCCGCCGATGTGGACGACCGAGAACCGCGCCCGCTATGACCGCAGCCGCCTGCGCTATCCGTCT
>DATGFU010000624.1:0-9066 GCA_035308865.1 Allostellaceae bacterium
AAGCTGCGCGCCGCCGACGGCGATCTGCTGCCCGGCCGGCAGACCGCTCACCATGTAGCCGCCCTCGACCGGCGTGTCCGTCGCGATCTGCCGCCGCGTGAAAGCGCCCGGGCCGGTCGCGACATAGATCCAGTCGCCGCCTTGCCAGCGGACGACGGCGGAGTCCGGCACGAGTGCTCCGGTAACGGTATCCTTGGTCGACACGAGAACGTCGACGGCCATGCCCGGCTGCAGATGCGGGTCGGCGTCGGCGGTGAAGAGGCTCGCGACGCCGGGCGATCTCGGGTCGACCCGGCCGGCCGGCGAGAGATAGACAAGCCGGACCCGCGAGCCGGCGAGGATCGCCGCCTCCGGCGCCGGCTCGTCGGCCGGCGTGGCGACACGGATCAGCAGCGCCTTCCCCGCAATCAGCCGGTCGACCAGCGGATCGCCGTTCCAGATCGCGGCCCCCAGCACCGGCCCCCAATCGCCCAGCGACGATGCTGCGACCGCGCGCTTGCGGGCGGCGGCCGCCGCTGCCGTTGCCGCATCGGCCTGGTACGCCGCCTCCGCTGCTTGAAGCTCGGCCTGCGAGATGTTCCGGTCCGCCTTGTAGAGATGCTGCGAGCGCTCGAACGCTGCTTGCGACGCCTCGAGCCGCGACTGTGCGGCGCGGTCCTCGCCTTTCGCGGCTATCGCGGCAGCCACCGCCTGCGCGAGCAAGCCGGGGTCGAGCACGGTGCCGTAGGCATGTCGCTGGCGCGGCACTGTCGCCGCGCGCGGCACGGCGAGCTCGATCCCGCCGCGCTTCTGGGCCGCGGCATCGGTTGATACCTTGCCGGGTGCGGGCGCTGTCTTCGCCGGAGCGGTAGGCGGCGCGTCGTCATCCGCGTCCTTGTCCGTCCAGGCGCCCGCCAGCGCGATCGCCAGCAGGCCGAGAGCCCACGCCGGGATCCCGGTCACGAGCCCGCCCCCGGCGACGGTGCGGCCAGGGCCGTCGCCAGCCCTCCCTCTGCGAGCGGCGGCTGCAGCGCCGCTTCGAGCGCATCCGCCTCGCGCCGGCGCTCGCCCTCGGCATCGACCTGCGCGAGGTCGGCCTGAGCGGCCAGGAGTTGCGCCTCGACCAGGGCCGGACGGCCGATCTGTCCGGCGTCGAAGGAGTGTTGCACGCCGGCGAGGCGATGTTGCGCATCCGACCGGGCCGCGTCGGCCGCGTCCAGCGCCTCTTGCGCCGCCTTGTCCCGTCCGATGGCGGCGTCGACCTCGTTGAGCGCCTGCGCCTGCAGCGCCAGCAGCCGCCCCGCCGCTGCCCGCCGGCGCGCATCGGCCTCGGCGATCTGGGCTTGGTTCTGGTTGAAGATCGGCAGCTCGACGGTCAGCGAGATCGGGTACTCGTTGTCCGCGTCCTGGTAAGTGTAGCTCGGGCCCAGCCTGACATCGGGATACTGGCGGGCGATCTGGAGCCGCAGCGCCGCGTCCGCCGCCTGGTACTCGGCGAAGGCCGCCTTGATGTCGCTGCGCCCGACCAGCGCCGCTTGGCGGAGCGCCTTGACGTCGCGCGCCGCGTCAGCGCCTGGCGTATCGAAGACGAGATTCACGCCCTCAACCGCCCGGATCGGCACGCCGACGGCCTTCGCCAGCGCTGCGTTGGCTTCGGCTTTCGCCTCGGTCGCCCCCTCTTCCGCGACGGCAGCATCGGCGAGCGCCGCCTGGGCGCGGCCGGCATCGCCTTCGGACGCCGCCCCTTCGTCCCGCCGCCGCGACACCAGCGCCGCCGCCTGCGCCTCCAGCGCATGCCGATGCGCCAGGACATCGAACCGCGCCCGTGCCGTCCAGACCTCGGTAAACGCCGACGAGACGCCGCCGCGGACCTGCCAGGTCGCCGTCTCCAGATCGGCCCTGGCGGCCTCGACGAGGCGGTCCGCCTGATCCTCCCGTGCCTCCCGCTTGCCTGGTAATTCCAGCAGGAGGTCGGTCGCCAGCCCGACCGTCCACGGCGGATCCACGGGCGAGGTATGCTTGGTCGGCGAGACCGTGACCGTGGGGTTCGGATACTCGCGAGCCGTCATGCCGCCGGCCTCGGCCTCCGCCTGCTTGGCCCGGGCGATCTCGAGATCGGGGTGGTAGTAGAGCGCCGCCAAGGTCAGCGCCGTCCGTGACCAGCGTCTCTCGCGAATCTCGGCGGCGACCGGCGGCGCCAGCCTGTCGATGAACTCGACGAGACGCGGGTCGTCGAGGCTGCGGGCATCAAGCGCCTCCGCATTCCTTACCGGCTCGACTGGCAGCGGCTGGTAGGACGTGCAGGCCGCCAGCCCGACCGTCGTCACGATCGCGATGAGCCGAAGCCGCCGTGCCATCCCCTCCCCCGGTCCATGCCTTGGGGGGAACTATAGCGACATGGATTAGGAACTCTTCCCCTGAAAATCGGGAATTTATGCGATCGGACGAGGCGTGTGCGGCCGCGAAGGGCGGAAGCTGCGTTCGTTCTCCCCAATCGCAGCTATCCAACCGACACCACATTCGGTAGCGTCCAGCAGCAGGTATTGCACCCGGGCCGGTCGGGAGCTTCCACGAAATCCGTGAGGCAAGGATGACCACGACGACGTTCGCTCAAGACCGGCCGATGCCCTGCACTTGCGGCGCGCTCCACCTCGGACACGCAGAACACCAACTGACCCGTCGCGGCATTCTGTGCGGCGGCGCGGCGGCGGTTGCCGCAGCCGCAGCGGGCGGAGCATTTCCGGCCGCGGCTCTCGCGGCCTCCACCCTCACGTCCGACGCCGCCCTGCAGGCGATGCTGGAGGGAAACAAGCGCTACGTCGAACAGCGCCTCACCTCGCTGAACGAGGATCTGGCCGAGCTCAAGCAGCGCACCGTCGAGAAGCAGGAGCCCTTCGCGGCCGTTCTGTCCTGCGCGGATTCGCGGGTACCGGTGGAACTGGTGTTCGACCAGAGCATCGGTCATCTCTTCGTCGCCCGCGTGGCCGGCAACATCGCGACCTCCGAGATCATCGCCAGCCTCGAATACGGCGCAGCGGTGCTGGGGACCAAGGCGATTCTCGTGCTCGGCCACGGCGGTTGCGGCGCGGTGAAGGCGGCGATGGCGGGGAAGGAAGTGCCGGGCCAGATCAGCGGGCTCTATGCACCGCTCCAACCGGCAGTCAGGCAGGCCGGCACCGATCTCGAGGCGGCGATCAGGCTCAATGCCAAGATCCAGGCCGATCTCCTGGCGACGGCCTCGCCCGTGCTGGCCGACCTGACGAAGAAGGGACAACTGAAGATCGTCGCCGGCTACTACGCGCTCGACACGGGAGCCGTCAGCCTGATCAGCTGAGGCGTCGCTTCCGCGCAAGCCCGCGGCCGCGCGTATCCGCCCATACTCTGACCTGAATCAAACGCGCCGGCGCCACGCCCGCATATCATGCCGCGAAACCGTCGCTGGACCTTTTCGGCGGGCGGTGGCTATCGTCCCGCCTCCAAAGTTTTGCTGGAGTCAGCATCATGTCCGAGATCGTGATCGCCGGTGCCGTGCGCACCCCCATCGGCAGCTTCAACGGCGCCCTCGCCTCGCTGCCCGCCCACAAGCTCGGCGAGGTGGCGATCCGCGCGGTGCTGGAGCGCGCCAAGGTGGCGCCGGAGGAGGTCTCGGAAGTCATCCTCGGCCAGATCCTGACGGCCGGCCAGGGCATGAACCCGGCGCGCCAGGCTGCGGTGAATGCCGGGCTGCCGGTCTCGACCACCGCCTACACGATCAACCAGGTCTGCGGCTCCGGCCTGCGCGCCGTGGCGCTGGGCCTCCAGGCGATCCGCAACGGCGACAGCGAGATCGTCGTCGCCGGCGGCCAGGAGAGCATGTCGAACGCGACCCATTGCGCGCATCTCCGCAACGGCGTGCGGATGGGCAATGCCGAGCTGGTCGACACGATGATCCGCGACGGGCTGTGGGACATCTTCAACGGCTATCACATGGGCGTCACGGCCGAGAACGTCGCCGAGCGCTGGCAGATCACGCGCGAGCAGCAGGACGAGTTCGCGCTGCACTCGCAGGCCAAGGCCGAGGCGGCGCAGAAGGCGGGCAGGTTCAAGGACGAGATCGTCGCCGTCACCGTATCCTCGCGGAAGGGCGACGTGGTGGTCGATGCCGACGAGTACCCGAAGCACGGCACGACGATCGAGGCGCTGCAGAAGCTGAAGCCGGCCTTCAACAAGACCGGGACCGTCACGGCCGGCAACGCGTCCGGAATCAACGACGGCGCGGCGGCCCTGCTGCTGATGACGGCCGATGCGGCGGCGAAGCGCGGCATCGCCCCGCTCGCCCGGATCGTCTCCTGGGCGACCGCCGGCGTCGATCCCGCGGTCATGGGCACCGGCCCCATCCCGGCCAGCCGCAAGGCGCTGGAGAAGGCCGGCTGGAAGCCGGACGATCTCGATCTCGTCGAGGCCAACGAGGCCTTCGCGGCGCAGGCCTGCGCCGTGAACAAGGATCTCGGCTGGGACCTGGACAAGGTCAATGTGAACGGCGGCGCCATCGCGCTCGGCCACCCGATCGGCGCATCGGGCGCCCGCGTCCTGGTGACGCTGCTCCACGAGATGGAGAAGCGGAACGCGAAGAAAGGCTTGACGACCCTCTGCATCGGCGGCGGCATGGGGATTGCTCTCTGCGTCGAGCGCGGTTGAACGCGGTCGAGCGCGGTTGAGCAGCAGCAAACAAACACCAGGGAGGCGACCATGACAGGACGGGTGGCAGTCGTGACCGGCGGCACGCGCGGCATCGGCGAGGCGATCTCGGTCGCGCTGCGCGATGCCGGCTACAAGGTGGCGGCCAACTACGTCGGCAACGACGATGCGGCGCGGGGATTCAGCGAGCGGACCGGCATCCGCGCCTACAAGTTCGACGTGTCGAACTACGAGTCCTGCAGCGCCGCGGTCGCGACGATCGCTGTCGAGCTGGGGCCGATCGACGTGCTGGTCAACAATGCCGGCATCACCCGCGACGCCACCATTCACCGCATGACGCCCGAGCAATGGCGCGCCGTCATCGATACCAACCTCACCTCGTGCTTCAACATGGCGCGGCTGGTGATCGAGGGCATGCGCGAGCGGAACTTCGGCCGCATCGTCAATATCGGCTCGATCAACGGCCAGGCCGGCCAGTACGGGCAGGTGAACTACGCCGCCGCCAAGTCCGGCATCCACGGCTTCACCAAGGCGCTGGCCCAGGAGGGCGCGCCCAAGGGCATCACCGTCAACGCCATCGCGCCCGGCTACATCGACACCGAGATGGTGCGCGCGGTGCCACCCAACGTGCTGGAGAAGATCGTCGCCCGCATCCCCGTCGGCCGGCTCGGCCACGCCGAGGAGATCGCCCGCGGCGTCGTGTTCCTGGTCGCCGACAATGCCGGCTTCATCACCGGCTCGACCCTGTCGATCAACGGCGGCCAGCATATGTATTGAAAAAGGTCGAAGGCCCCTCTTCCGCACCGTGGGAGAGGGTGCCGAGTGTTGGCGAAACGGGTGAGGGATTGGACGCCGGGGCGATTTAGTGGACGGTAACTGTAATCCTGCGTAATCCTGAGGGCGACCTGAAGGTGCAGCCCTCCTAAAGGAGGGCTATCGCGTGGGGTTTGTCTCAGCAGTTAAGAAGGCCTTGGTTCTGGATTTTTTCAACTTTAAGGGTCGTGCGTCACGCTCGGAGTTTTGGTGGTTTCAGCTGTTCGTCATTCTGACGGAAGCAGTGTTCTCCATCCTAATCGCAATCTTGCCGGCCGTTCTAGGCAACACGGGGGCGAAAGTTGGGATCGTGCTCTTTGTGATCTTGCTGAACGGCATCGCTATTCCGACTGTAGCTGTAACAGTGCGAAGGTTGCACGATCTGGACCGGTCGGGTCGATGGCTCCTCCTCGCCGGCGTACCGATAATCGGACCCATTTTGCTACTTGTTTGGTGGTGTACACGTGGTTCCCCCGGACCAAATAGCTACGGAGACGCCTGAGAATTCCGGTGAGCATTCCGAGTTGCGGCAGTGATGCGCATTACTACCCCTTCCGACGAGGCGAAGCACGGATCCATGGACCACCACGCCGTCATTGCGTCGCTGACTCCCGAGCAGCGCAATCGGCTGACCGAGAAATCGGACGCGGCGGGGCTTGCCCAGCTCGCCGTCCATTGCGGCCTGCTGATCCTTATCGGTACGGCGATTTCGCTCGGTGTCCCGTTCTGGTGGCTGCTGCTTCTGCCGCAGGGCCTGTTGATCGCCTTCCTCTTCACCCTGCTGCACGAGGCCGTGCATCTGACGCCGTTCCGCTCGGGATGGCTCAACGCGCTGGCCGCGCGCGTCTCGGGCTTTCTGCTGCTCCTGCCGCCGGACTGGTTCCGCTATTTCCATTTCGCCCATCACCGCTACACGCAGGATTCCGAGAACGACCCCGAGCTCGCCACGCGCAAGCCGGACACGGTGCTGCGATACATCGCGCATGTCTCGGGCATCCCCTTCTGGTGGGGCGCCGTGAAGGGCCTGTTCGTCAACGCGGCCGGGCGCAACCGGGCGGCCTACATCCCGCCCAAGGGCCACGCCAAGGTGGCGCAGGAGGCGCGGGTGATGCTCTGCCTCTACACGCTGTTCGCCGGAGTTTCCGTCTACTTCCAGAGCACGCTGCTGCTGTGGATCTGGGTGGTGCCGGCCCTGATCGGCCAGCCTTTCCTGCGGGTCTTTCTGCTCGCGGAGCATGCCGGCTGTCCGTTCCTCGCCGACATGCTCCAGAACACACGCACGACCAGGACGATCTGGCTGGTCCGCAGGCTCGCCTGGAACATGCCCTATCACGCCGAGCACCATTCCTATCCCGGCGTGCCGTTCCACCGCCTGCCGGAACTCCACGCCGTGATCGAGCGCCACGTCGCGCATGTCGAGAATGGCTATATGCGCTTCAACGCGAAGTATGTTCAGGCGCTGCGATAGCAACGACCCGACGTCGCGAATTGGGTTCGCCGCCGGGGGAATCCGCGCTATAGGTGTGAGTGGCGAAGGTTGGACGGGGGGATGGCCATGTATTCACGGTGCCTCGTCGGTCTTGTGGCGGCGATCGTGGCTGCCGGGTCTTATGGTGCATTTGCGGCAGGCACCGGATCGGATGTTCCCAGCGCCAGCGAGATGATCGACGCTCTCACGCCGGGCAAATCCCCTGGACAACCGATCACGCGCGGCCTGCGCATCATCAGCAACCCGAAGCCAGGCGGCGACGCCGGTGCGAATGCGCCAGCGATTGCCTTGAACGTCCAATTTGCACTCAATTCTGCCGAGCTGACGGACGAAGCGAAGACGGTGGTTCGGAACCTGGCGACGGCGATCAACTCCGATCAGCTCGCCGGCTACAGGTTCGAGGTCCAGGGCCACACCGACAGTACCGGCACTCCGGACGCCAATCTGTACCTGTCGCAGCGGCGCGCGGAGTCTGTGCGCGATACCCTCATCACGGAGTATCACGTCGCCGCGAGCCGGTTGGAGACCGTCGGCAAGGGACAGACCGAACCGCTCGACTCGGCCCACCCGGAGGCGCCCGAGAACCGGCGCGTGCAGATCGTGAATCTCGGCGCTCAAAAATAGTGCGCCCCGCCGACCGATAGAGGCGGTCTCACTGCCAGGATACCTCGATTCGGGTATTCGGTTAGCCGAGCGTGATCCGGATCCGGGAATCGGGTAGGAAGCGGTCATGGTCGCTGCACCCGAATATCCCCCACCTCACCCTGACCCACTCCGCCCCCAGGGGCGGAGTGGGAAGCGGCCCGAAAGGCTCTCCGCCGGCGAGGCGAGGCGGGCGGCACTGGCGGCGCAGGGATTTGCTGCGTCGGGACCGGATGCCGTCGCAGCGACGGACCTGAAGCGCCTGACCCGCCGGCTCGGCGTGGTCCAGATCGATTCCGTCAATGTCCTCGTCCGCTCGCACTACCTCCCCGCCTTCTCGCGCCTGGGGCATTACGACCGCGCGCTGCTCGACCGCGCCGCCTATGACGGCAAGCGGCGCCATCTCTTCGAGTACTGGGGCCACGAGGCATCGTTCCTGCCGGTCGAATGCTGGCCGCTCTTCCGCTGGCGCATGGAGGAGGCGGAGAACGGCGAGCGCATCTGGGCGCATGTCGACGACGCACGGCGCAACGAGCCGGGGCTGATCGAGCGCGTGCTTGGCGAGGTGCGCGACCGCGGGCCGATCGCCGCCTCTGATCTCGAGGACGGCACCGACCGCACCGGCCCCTGGTGGGGCTGGAGCCGCGGCAAGCGGGTGCTGGAATACCTGTTCTGGGCCGGCCGGCTCACCACCGCGACGCGGCGCAATTTCGAGCGGGTCTATGACCTGCCCGAGCGCGTGCTGCCGCGCGCCGCGCTCGCGGCACCGGTGCCCGACAAGGCCACGGCGTTGCGCACGCTCTTGGAAATGGCGGCACGCGCCCTCGGCGTCGCGACGGAACCGGATCTGCGCGACTATTTCCGCCTGCGCCCGCAGGACTCCAAGCCGCGCGTCGCCGAGCTGGTGGAAGATGGGACGCTGCTGCCGGTCACGGTCAAGGGCTGGGAGCAGCCGGCCTATCTGCACAAGGATGCGCGCATCCCGCGCCGGGTCGAGGCGCAGGCGCTGCTCTCGCCGTTCGACTCCCTGATCTGGGAACGCGACCGGACGGAGCGCATCTGGGGTTTCCGCTACCGGATCGAGATCTACACGCCGGCCGCGCGGCGGCTGCACGGCTACTACGTGCTGCCATTCCTTCTCGGCGACCGCCTGGTCGGACGCGTCGATCTGAAATCGGACCGCGCTGCCGGCGCCTTGCGCGTGGCCGCGGCCCATGCGGAGCCGGGTGAGGATCCTGCATCCTTCATCCCCGCGCTTGCCGGGAACCTGCGGAAGATGGCCGCCTGGCTGGGGCTCGAGCGGATCGAGGTCGCGAGCAAGGGCGAGCTGGCGCCGGCGCTCCGCGGTCATCTCTCGGCGACCGTCTAGGCGGGGCATCAGCTCGTCATGCCACAAACGACCGTCATTGCGAGCCGCAGGCGAAGCAATCCAGGGGTTCGAGACCGTGGCCCTGGATTGCTTCGCT
>DATGFU010000625.1:0-5555 GCA_035308865.1 Allostellaceae bacterium
GGCCTGGATGCCGGCCGGGTGGCCGATCGTGCCGCCGCCGAACTGCAGCACCACGTCCTCGCCGAGCAGGTCCAGCAACTGGTGCATCTGCCCGGCATGGATGCCGCCCGACGCCACCGGCATGACCTTGCGCAGGCTTGCCCAGTGCTGGTCGAAGAAGATCCCGTTCTCCAGCCGCGTCGGGTTGAAGTCGTCGCGGCAGATATCGTAGTAGCCGCGCGTCGTGTGCGGGTCGCCTTCGAGCTTGCCGACCACGGTCCCGGCATGGATGTGATCGACGCCGGCGAGCCGCATCCACTTGGCGATGACGCGGAACGACACGCCGTGGCTCTTCTGCCGCGTGTAGGTCGAGTGGCCGGCGCGGTGCAGGTGCAGGATCATGTCGTTGCGCCGCGCCCATTTCGACATGGACTGGATCGCCGTGTAGCCGATCACCAGGTCGATCATGACGATGCAGGAGCCGAGCGACTTCGCGAACTCGGCGCGCTCGTACATGTCCTCCATCGTGCCGGCGGTGACGTTGAGATAGGTCCCCTTGATCTCGCCGGTCGCCGCCTCGGCCCGGCTCACCGCCTCCATGCAGTAGAGGAAGCGGTCGCGCCAATGCATGAAGGGCTGCGAGTTGATGTTCTCGTCGTCCTTGGTGAAATCGAGCCCGCCCTTGAGCGCCTCGTAGACCACGCGCCCGTAGTTGCGGCCGCTGAGGCCCAGCTTGGGCTTCACCGTGGCGCCGAGCAGCGGCCGGCCGAACTTGTCCAGCCGCTCGCGCTCGACCACGATCCCGGTGGGCGGCCCGTCGAAGGTCTTCACATACGCGACGGGCAGCCGCATGTCCTCGAGCCTGAGCGCCTTCAGCGGCTTGAAGCCGAAGACGTTGCCGATGATCGAGGCGGTCAGGTTGGCGATCGAGCCTGGCTCGAAGAGGTCGAGATCGTAGGCGATATACGCGAAGTACTGGCCCGGCGCATTCGGCACCGGATCGACGCGGTAGCATTTAGCGCGGTACTTGTCGCAGGCGGTGAGCCGGTCGGTCCACACGACCGTCCAGGTCGCGGTCGAGGATTCGCCAGCCACCGCTGCAGAAGCCTCGACCGGATCGACCCCGTCCTGCGGCGTCACCCGGAAGAGCGCCAGGATATCGGTATCCTTCGGCTCGTAACCGGGATCCCAGTACCCCATCTTGCGGTATTCAAGCACGCCCGCGGAGTAGCGCGAGCGGGGTTTCTGCGGTGCCGGTTCGGCCGGCCGCGACCGGAACTGTTCGAGAGCGCTCATCGCTCGTGTCCTTCCTTGCGTGCGAAGCAGGCGGAATGCGCCGCGCTCTTCAGCCCTACGGCGCTGTAGGGCGGATGAGCGGAGCGTAATCCGCCATGCGATTCATCGGCGTTCAAAGGAGCCTCCGGCGCCGCTCGACCAGCTTCAGGATGTGCGGCGTCAGGATCAGCTGCATCGCCAGGTCGAGCTTGCCGCCAGGGATGGCGATCGAGTTCGCGCGCGACATGAAGCTGCCCTGGATCATCGCCAGCAGATACGAGAAGTCGATGCCGTGGGGATCGCGGAAGCGGATCACCACCATCGACTCCTCGGCGGTGGGAATGGAGCGCGCGATGAACGGGTTCGACGTGTCGACCATCGGCACGCGCTGGAAGTTCATGTCCGTCTCGGAGAATTGCGGACAGACGTAGTGCACGTAGTCCGGCATCCGCCTGAGGATCGTCTCCATGACGGCGTCGACCGGATACTTCCGCACGGCACGGTCGCGATGGATCTTCTGGATCCATTCGAGGTTGATGACCGGCACGACGCCGATCTTCATGTCGGCCAGCCGCGACAGGTTGATGTCGTCATGCACGATGCAGCCGTGCAGCCCCTCATAGAGCAGTACGTCGGTGTCGGGCGGCAGCCGCTCCCAGTCGGTGAAGGTGCCGACCTCGGTGCGGTAGAGTTCGGCCTCGGCCGCGTCGTGGATGTAATGGCGCGTCGTGCCGGTGCCCTCGCGGCCGTAATCCTCGAAGAGCGCCTGCAGTTCGGCGAGCAGGTTCGCCTCGGGGCCGAAATGGCTGAATTGATGGTCGCCGCGCTTCTCGTGGTCGGCCATCACCCGGCGCATCTCCAGCCGGTCGTAACGGTGAAAGGCGTCGCCCTCGACATAGGCGGCGGCGATCTTCTCGCGCCGGAAGATCTGCTCGAAGGTGTTGCGGACCGAGGTGGTGCCGGCGCCCGATGACCCGGTGACCGAGATGATCGGGTGCCTAGCCGACATGGGAGCCTCCGGAGCGGCGGACGCTCTGCGAGGCGCCGAAGACGGTGCGGTGGCGGAAGAGCGGCGAGCGCTCCCCCCGCCCGTCGGGCTGGTCGTAGTAGCGGGCGACGTGCTCGACCTCGCGCCGCGAGCCGAAGACCAGCGGCACCCGCTGGTGCAGCCCCTTCGGTTCGATGTCGAGGATGCGGCGCTGTCCGTCCGTCGCACGGCCGCCCGCCTGCTCGACGAGAAAGGCGATCGGGTTGGCCTCGTAGATGAGCCGCAGCCGGCCCTCCACGTACGAGCTGCGCTGGTCGGCGGGATAGAGATAGATCCCCCCTCGCACGAGGATGCGATAGGCCTCTGCCACCATCGAGGCGATCCAGCGCGTGTTGTAGTTGTCGCCCCGCGGTCCGGCCGCACCGGAGACGCAGTCGTCGACATAGCGTCGGATCGGCTCCTCCCAGTGGCGGTAGTTGGAGCCGTTGATCGCGTATTCCTTGGTCTCGGCCGGGATCTCCAGCATCTCGCCGGTGGAGACGTAGGCGTCGCGCCCCCAGTCGAGCGTGAAGAGCTGCGTGCCTCGGCCGAAGCTGACGATGAGCGAGGTCTGAGGCCCGTAGAGCAGGAACCCCGCCGCAAGCTGTGCCCTTCCCGGCTGCAACAGCGCGGCGGCCGGGTCATGCTCGAATCCGGCCGTCGGCAGGATCGAGAAGACCGTCCCGATCGGCGCGTTGGTGTCGATGTTCGAGGAGCCGTCGAGCGGATCGATCGCTACCGCAACGGGAGCCGTCACATCGAGGAGCTCGGCGTCCTCGAGCTCCTCCGAGCCGACAGCGGCAACCGGGGCCTCGCGCAGCACCGTCAGCAGCAGGTCGTTGGTCTTGAGGTCGAGTTCCTTCTGGATGTCGCCGCGGACCGAGTCGATCCGCACCGCGGCGAGCGGTCCGGCCAGCGGCCCCGCCGCCACCAGCACGGCGATGTGCCGGCCGGCCGCCGCGATCGCCAGCACGGCCTCCCCGGCCGCAGCCAGGATCGGATCGTTCGATCCGATTTCCTCGATATGGCGTTCCAGCGTGGTTGCGGGTGGCATCGGCGCCCTCTCGGTTTCGCCCTCTTCCGGGGCAAGACGAGTGAGCCGGCAATCGGCTTGTCAGTAAAGACGAATGTTCTTACTCTAGTCTTCAGGAAAACTGAATTCCATGAAGAACGTCACGCTCAAGCAGCTCCGGGCCCTTTCGGCGGTCGTGCAGACCGGCAGCGTCACCGCGGCGGCCAAGGCGCTCCATGTGACGCCACCGGCCATTACGCTGCAGATGCAGCTCCTCGCCGCGCAGGTCGGCATGCCGATCGTGGAGCGGGCGCCACACCGCATCCTCGCGACCGAGGCCGGGCGTGAGGTCCTCGCCGCCGCCGAGCGGGTCGAGGCTGCCATCGCCGATTGCGCCGCGGCCCTTGCCGACCTCACCAACACAAAGCAAGGCAAAGTCTCGGTCGGCATCATCAGCACCGCCAAGTATTTCGCGCCGCGCGCGCTGGCCCATTTCGCGCGCAGCCATCCCGGCATCGAGCTGCTGCTGACGATCGGCAACCGGGCGGAGATCCTCGACGGGCTCGAGCACCACGCGCTCGACGTCGCGATCACCGGCCGCCCGCCGCGCGAGTTCCCCGTCGAGGCGTCGGTGATCGGCGACCATCCGCACGTCATCGTGGCATGGCCCGACCATCCCTTCGTCGGCCGGCGGGCGCTGCCGCCCGAGGCGCTCGAATCGGAAACCTTCCTGGTACGCGAGCAGGGCAGCGGCACGCTCGGCGTGATGGAGCGCTACTTCCGCGAGGTGGGAATCGCGCCGAAGATCGGCATGCAGATCAGCAGCAACGAGACGATCAAGCAGGCGGTGATGGCCGGGCTGGGGATCGCCCTGATCTCCGGTCACACGGTCGAGGCAGAGTTGGCGAGCGGCCGGCTCGCCACGCTGGACGTGGAGGGCCTGCCGATCGTGCGACAATGGTACGTGGTCCACCTGCGCGACCGCCGCATGATGCCGGCCGCCCGCCTCGTCTCGCGCTTCCTCACCGAGGAGGCGGGGGCCTATCTGCCGGATCTCGACCGCCGGCCGCGCCCAAAAAAATAGGACCCGCCGATGGCGGGTCCTTTCAGTGGGGAGGGAATGCTTAGAAGAACGCGATCGCGCCGGTCGCGAAGGAGTCTTCGTCGGCCTTGTTGCCGTTATGCGCCGTCGCTTCGGTGTGGGTGAACTCGGCGATGAGGTCGACCCAGCTCGTCAGCTTGTACTTGCCCTGGATGACCCAGGACTCGTTGTCCTTGACCAGGTCGCCGGAGGCTCCGGGCAGCTCGCCCGTGTCGGCGAAGTCGAGATGGCTGTCGCCATAGCTGCCGCCGAGCGTGAACTTGTCGGCGAAGGTGTAGCTCGCCTGGACATAGAAGCCCGACGAATCGCGCGCAGCCGCGGAGTGGTAGACCCCGAGCGCATCGGTGTAGCCGGGGCTGATCGCGTCGAAGAACAGGCCGGTCGAGCCGAGGCCGGTGCCGATATACCCGGTGCCGGTGAGCTCGAACGCGGCGTAGTCGATCTTGGCGCCGAAATCCCAGCCCGTGCCTTCGATGCTCTTCAGCGCGTCGCCCGAGCCCGCCCCGGAACTCTGCAGGTTCTGCGTCACGACGTTGGTCCAGGCCGAGAACTTCCACGGCGTGCCGTTGTCGGGCATCTTGTAGGCCAGCTTGCCCTGGAACTGCGGCGTGTCGTGCTTGGTCAGCGTGCCCGACAGGCCGCTGAAGTCGAACGCATAGAGCGGCTGGAAGATGCCGATCGACGCCGAGAACCCGCTGAAGTCCGGCGTCGTGTACGTAATCTGCGGCATGAAGTCGGTATAGACATAGCCGAGGCCGATGCGGCCGAGCGAGGTGTTGCCCGGCGCCACGCTGCCGGTGGCCGAGCCCACGCCGAGCAGCGTGAGGTCGTTGAGAATGGCCTCCTGACCGAACAGGCCGATGTCGCGGCCGAACTTGACCGTGCCGAAATTCGCGGTGCCGACCGTCAGGTATTGCTGGCGGAAGTCGATGCCGCTGGTGCTGAGCGCCACCGGGCTGCCGCCGCCATTGGCGCCGACCGGCCCGCCCATCGGCGAGCTGTTGAGGCCGGGATACAAGCCGAAATGGACGTCGATATCGATGCCGTCCTGGACGGTCTTCGCATCGATGTTGAAGTTGTTCGGCAACAGGCCGTTGCGGATGGCCGAGGAGCCGCGCGATCCGACGCCGGCAAGGCCGCCGGCCACCGCCGTCGTGAGG
>DATGFU010000626.1:0-1550 GCA_035308865.1 Allostellaceae bacterium
GAGGATCCGGGCCCCTTCTCCTTCGCCGATCCCGCGCGGGTCGAGCGCATCCTGACCCGCGCCGGCTTCCTGGGCGTCGCGATGGAACCGGCCGATCTGACGCTGGATCTGGCCTGCAGCGGCGGACTGGAACAGGCGGTAGCCTTTGCCGCGGAGGTCGGGCCGGCCAGCCGCGCCATGGAAGGCCAGCCGGGGCGGGAGGCGGCGATCGAGACGATCCGAGAGGCGCTGGCGCCGATGGTGCGGGACGGGTCGGTGATGCTGCCGGCCGCGGTCTGGCTGGTTTCGGCCAGGAACGCGTGATGACGGCGCCGCTGACGCCCGGACCACGGCCCGAACCGGTCAGGCTCTCGGGCCGCACCGTCCGGATCGAGCCGCTCGATCCGGCCCGGGATGCGGTGGCGCTCTTTGCTGCGGCCCATGGCGACGATCCCGACCGGCTGTTCCGCTATCTCTTCACACCGCCCTTTCCCGACGCCGGGAGCTACCGCGACTACCTCGAGTCCTGGTGCGGCACGGCGAATACGCTCGCCTTCAGCCTCTTCGAAATCGACGCAGAGTTGCCGTTCGGCAGCGCCAGCCTGATGCGGATCGTGCCCGAGCATCGCTGCATCGAGGTCGGCAGCATCTGGTACGCTGCTGCAGTGCAGCGATCGACGGCGACGACCGAGGCGATGCACCTGCTCGCCCGGTACGTCTTCGACGAGCTCGGCTACCGCCGCTACGAGTGGAAATGCGATTCGCGCAATGCGCCGTCCCGCCGGGCGGCGCTGCGGCTGGGCTTCAGCTTCGAGGGGATCTTCCGCAACCATATGATCGTGAAGGGGGACAGCCGCGACACCGCGTGGTTCGCGATGACCGACGAAGACTGGCCCTCCCGCCGCGCCGCGTTCGAGCGATGGCTCGATCCCACGAATTTCGACGCTGCCGGCGCCCAGCGGCGCAGCTTGGCCGATTGCCGTAAGCCCTAGGAAAACAAGCCGAATTCCGCTATCGATCACAGCCCGTCAGAAGTCGCTGCAGCGGCCGTTGCGCTCCCAGTCGCCATAGCGCGTGGGCTCCGGTCCCTTGGGGCCGCCGATCTCCTCCGCCTGCTTCGCGGGTGCCGGTTCGGGGCTTTGCGACTTTTTGCCATGGTCTGAGGGGTTGGCGTTCTTCTTCATGCCCCCAATATTGAGTGTACGACCCAGTCGGCGCAAGCCGAGCGCTGAGGGGCGGGAGCCGAGGCCCGGTCGGGACCAGTCTGTTCATCCAGGGTGCCGCCTGGCATCCTTTCTGCATGAGGCTTAGGCAGAACATTGCAGAATCTGACATCTGCTCCATCGGCTCGCGGCGTCGCGCTGGACCTCCTCGGATCGGTTCTCCGCCGTCGTCGGCCGCTCGATGACGCGATCGACGAGGCACGCGAACTGCCCGCTCTTTCGCTGCGGGATCGCGCATTCGCCCGTCTGCTGGTCGCGACAGTGCTTCGGCGCCTGGGACAGATCGACGCGCTGATCGCGCATTGCCTGACCACGCCCCTGCCGCCGCGCGCCGCACAGGTCCATGAC